>JANLQB010000375.1:0-1545 GCA_031367565.1 Verrucomicrobiota bacterium | reverse complement strand
TTGGACGGCATCCGAGGAAGGCGCGGGAGCGGCGGGCGACGCGACCTCGCGAGGCGTCCGCACACTCGCGACCGCGGGTGAAAGGCGGGGACATTCGGCGCACGGCAGAGGCGGGCGCTCAACACGCGGCGGACGCGGTGGCGGCACTTTGCCCGTGAGGATTTCCGTGGTGCTGCGCATCACCGTTCCACGTCCTCCACGAACGTCACCGGGAACGTCGCGCTCGAGATTTTCCGTCCGTTGAACGTGCCACGGATTTCGGCCAGCGTGGAAATCACCGGGGCACTCGCGGTCGAACCGGACACGCTGTCATCGCCCATCAGTTCGTCGAGCAACTCCTGCGTGACATCGAACTCCGCCAAAAAATACTCGTGTCCATTGACCAACGTCGGCACGCCAGGAAGATCGAAGAGATACTCCTCGTCGGCGGAGTCCGGCAGGCGAAACGCGATGCCGACATTGGCGATGCCATCGGCTGTCCCGAGCACCTGGCGGCCGTCGCGGATGAGCAGCGCGAGCCGGAGATGATCTCCGCGCTTGGCCGTGAGAAGGTTCCCGGCGTCGGCGGCTTCCGTGCTTTCGGTCGTGGTGCTCTTCTCGACGCCCGAGGTCGAGGTGTCCTTCGTCGTGCTCGTGGATTTCGATTCGCCACGCGCCGCGCGCTGATACCAGCTCTGCACCGCGCGCCGGGGCAAATCGCCGCGAATTTGAAATTGCAGATCGTAGAGCGTGCGATCCTCGTGCAGCCAGGCGAGGAACAGGCCACCGTTGATGGCAAACCGCACGTGGAAGCGGTGCAGGCCGGGCACATGATTGCAGCAGACGTGCGCGGTGATCGTGGCGTCGAAAAAGCCGTCCGCCGTGGGGATGCCGGTGATCGCGACAATGTCGTGCGAGCCTGCGTACGCGCCGGGACAGCCGAGCGTCCCGATCTCCACGCCCGGCGGCGCGCCGCTCAGATACCAACGCTCCACTTCGCACGGGCCGTGATATTGAAGCATCTCCAAAAGCGGATCGCCCTCCCAGCCCTCGACGTGATCGGTGCCGTCGCCGAGCGTGATCAGCGGCAGGACATGCAGGGTAAAATCCTGCGTGTCCTGGTCGAGCCCGGCGGTCGCGACGATCTGGAACGGATAGTCGCCGACCTCGCGCGCGGTGCCGCGCAGCCATTGATCGCTGGCCTCGGGCGAGAAGATTTCGACATCGGCGGGCAGGTCATCGGGTGAACTGAAATCGGCGCGCGGCGTCGAGGAGAGCACGAATTGAAACGGCTCATCCTCGTGAACCGTGAGTTCGCTGGCGCTCGTAATGTGAACCGGCTTCACCCGCACGCGCAACGTCGTGCTGCCCGAGTAAGCGCCGCTGGTCCAGTTCACGCCGATGTCCCAGACGCCGGCCACGTCGGGCGTGCCGATGAGGCTAAGGCCGTTGAGCGCGAGCCACGCGGGCGCGTTGTCGAGCGTGACCGTGTTGCCCAACGGGATCGGGCCGACCGCCTGCGCGCTTGCATCCCACTCGAACAACTGGCCGAGCGTCGCCGCGACT
>JANLQB010000265.1:0-14402 GCA_031367565.1 Verrucomicrobiota bacterium | reverse complement strand
CCGAGCGCGATGCCGGTGTCTTCGACCGTGTGGTGAAAATCCACCTCGATGTCGCCATCGGCCTCGACGGTGAGATTTACGAGACTGTGCCGGGCGAAGAGCGTGAGCATGTGATCGAAGAACGGAATCTTCGTCGCGATGCGGCTCTCGCCCCGACCGTCGATCGTGAGGTCGATGCGGATGGCGGTTTCGCTGGTCTTGCGGTCGATCTGCGCGCTTCGGGTCATGGTTCCTTATTCGAGGTTTTCACCGTCTTTGGCTTTGATCTTTTTCATCACGGTGAAGCCACCGACCAGAAGGGCGACGACGAGGACGACGGTGATCGCTCCGCCCGGCGTGAGCAGAAATGGCTTTTCAGGTGCTACTTCTTCCGCGATTGGCACGACGGCTTTGACAGGCGCTTTGGCGGCAACGGGCGGGAGCACTTCGGTATCGGCTGCAGGGACGACTGCCGCGGCCGCGATGGCGGCGGCTTTCTTTGCGGCATCCAGTTCCGGCTTTAAGCGGGTGGAAAGCTCGTTGTTCGACCAGGCGCTGGAGGCTTGCGCCAAAGCGGTCTCGGCACCAGCGAAGTCATTGCTCGCCAGCGCCGCTTTCGCTTTTTCAGCCGCCGCGATGGAAGCCCGCATTTTCGCGACGGGCACCGAGTTGAGGCGCTGCGTTTCGGAGGTGAGTTTTTGCGTGAGGTTTTGCAGGCTGTGTTCTGTGGAGGGGTTTAGCGGGAGCCATTTCAAGCCCTGCTTTTCCGATGCCGCGACGACGGCATCCGCAGAGGTTTTAGCCGCTTTGATTTCATTTTCGACCGTCGTTTTCTCCTGCCCGGTGAGCTTCTTGATTGTCTCCGCTTGCTCGGTTTCCTTGGCCGCGAGCGCCTTGGTCCGGCGCTCTAGTTCCGCCTTCAGCACGGGCAGCATTTTCTGCGCGTATTCGACTGCGTCGGGATAAGCGCGCGTGCCGGCGTAATTTTTCTCGATGACATCCAGGGTGTTCAGCGCCGCCGTCATGTCGCGTGCGCTTTGGTCCTTCATGTAGTTGAACGCGATCAATCCCTTGATCTGGATGCCTTCCTTCTGCGCCTCTTCTTTACTGAGCCAATTGTCGTCGAGCTTCACTTCGCCATCTTCGACGCGTTTCTTTTCCGCCAAAAATGTCTCGCTGAGCTTTTTGGCATCAGCGGCATATTTGCTTTGCGGATATTCGTTGATGAAGCCGTTGAGGGGATTGATCGCCGAATCGTAGGAAGGGAGCGGAAACGAATTCTTGCCGAGCTTTGCCCCTTTCAGTGGCTGCCACGCGAGCTCGTCGGGCGCATCTTTTGCCACGGATGCGATGTCATTTTTTTTAATCGTCTGGTCGTCGGTGATGCCGCCGCTTTTGACCGTGATGGTGATTTCGGCAGCGGTTTCCGAGGTGATCTTGCCTTCGACTTTGGCACCGCTCTTGAGCGTGACGATGTCGGCGAACGAGCCTGTGGAGAGGGTGGCGAGGCAGAGAAAGACGAGAGGAAGAGGAAATTTGCGATTCATGCAGGCGCGAAATAAACAGAAGACCCCACGCAATTGAAGAGATATTGCGCGGCGACCGGTGCGCTACTTTCCGAGGGCGGCCCGGCTCGCGGCGTGAAGCGTCGCGGCCGGTTCGCGCCAGCCTGGCGTGTCGGTCGTGCGGTGGCGATTTTCGGCCCACCAAAGCAGCTCGGCGGCGAGCGCACTCGCATCTTTCGTTTTGAAAATGGAGCCGTTGTCGCGGTGGCGGATGAGGTCTTTTGCACCCACGCGATCGCTCACGATCGCCGCGCAGCCACAGCACAGTGCCTGCGGGACGACGAGGCCGAAACCTTCCTCAAGCGAAGGCAGGACGAGCACCGATCCGGCGCGGAAACCGTCGGCGAGTTTCTGCTGGGACACTGCGCCGTGAAAGGTGAGCGGAGTCGCGCCGCGATATGCGTCGAGACCGCCGCGCGCCTCGCCGAGCACCGCGCCGAAAAATTCCACGCTCCAGTCTTTGCGCCCGGCGAGCGTGAGGGCTTCGAGGAAAGTGCGCAGTCCTTTGCGCAAGCCGACCTGCCCGGCGAAGACGATGCGGAACGCGGAGGGCGCAGTCGCATTTCCCAGATGAAAAATCGCCTCGTCCGCGCCGTATGGGACGAGCCAGATACGCGACGCTTCGATGCCCCGCGCGATGAGTTGTTCGCGCACGACCGTCGAGGCTGCGCAGTGAAAATCGGCGAGCGCATATTCCTCATCCTCACGGTGGAAATAGTCCGAGTCGTAAGGACACGCATCGGTGAGCTTCAGCCCGGCGCGCGTGTATTCGGGCTCCATGATCTGCACCCAATCGCGCACCGGTCCGGTGGCGTGATTGAGCACGGTGCGGACGCCGAGTTTCCGCGCCGCGCGAAAAGTGTGCAGGCATTGGCCGGGGATGCCGTGGATGAAATCGCACGCCTCCAAATGCGCGCCCGTCCAGCGGTCGAAGCCGCGATCTTGCCAGAGAAAAAGCGAGCGTGAATTCGGGCGGAATCGCTCGGGCACATACTTGAGCAGGCCATACACGACGTTCGTCCGCAGGCTGTGGACGCGCAGCGGAAGCGCAGCGGAGCCGGGCAATTTCCACGCGGGATAGCCGGAGTAATACGCACCAAGCGCACCGACTTTCGCCAACTCCAAGGCGAATGGATAGACGTGGCAGGGATTCGTGGCGGCGAAGGAAATCTTCATCCGACTGGCTCTCCAAATTTCTCGATCCACTCTTCGCGCGAATGAATCGGGTGGCGCACGAGTTCCATCCACGCACGATATTTTTTCCACGGTAGCGGACGCCGGCCAGCGACCGCGCGCGACACGCCGGCGATGCCCTGCCACCACCACTGTGGCTCGCGCAGGAACCACGCCGGTCCGCGACTCGCGGCGTAGGCTGCCTGCCGGACGAGGCGAAAAATTGCGACGGCGAAAAGTTGCGGTGCAGGGCAGCGCATCAGCACGCTCCAGAGTTCGTTGCGCGCGTGGCGGTGATGGGTGCGGATTTCATTTCGCTGCACGCTCGTGAAGTGATGCCGGATCGTGAGCGAAGTCTCGTGCCTCGCCTGCCAGCCCGCCGCGCAGCAGCGGAGCGCGAAGTCAGGCTCTTCGTACGCGTGGCGGAAGAAGTCCGGGTAGCCGCCGAGTTTGTCGAACACGGCGCGACGGATCGCTGCGCCGGAATTCGCATACGTGCCGGTGAAATGCGACGGACCGAAATCGGTCTGCGTGAGCGTCGCGGGAAACTCGTCGGTGCGCTGCGGAAACGAGGCAACCGCGAGCGCGGGATTTTCCGCAAATGTCCGGGCGACTCGTGAGATGAAGTCTGTCTCCATCGGGTAACTATCGTCATCGAGACTGAGAAAAATATCGCTCGTGCAGACGGATGCCATTTTGTTTCGCGAAGGGATGGAGCCGTGCGCTTCCGCGTGGGTGATCAGTCGCGCGGCGGGATATTCTTTCGCGACGAATGCGGGCGTCCCGTCCGTGCAACCATCGGCGGCGATGAGCAGTTCCGCAGGCTGCGGATCGAGCCGCGCGAGTTCGCGCAAGGTGCGCGTGAGGTCGTCGCGGCGATTGTGCGTGGCGATGCAGATCGCGACGCTCATATCGCGATTTCACGCCGGACGCGCGCGGGATTTCCGACAGCGATGACGCGCGCGGGGACCGATTTTGTGACGACACTTCCCGCGCCGATCACGGAGTCGTCGCCAATCGTCACTCCTTTCAAAATCGTGACGTGCGCGCCGATCCAGCAGCGCTCGCCGATGCGGGTGGGCTTCGACACGAGATCGTCTGCGGAGCCGATGACGTGATCGTGATCGGTGATGTAACAGAACGGGCCGATCATCGCGTTCGCGCCGATCTCGATGCATTCGCTCGCGTCGATCATCGTCGCGCGATTGAGGTAAGCGGCGCGACCGATCACGATCTTTTCCGCACCGCGCGATTCACCGGAAATCAGCAGGACGACTCCGCGATCAAGCTGCACACCGTCCGCGATGCGAATGTCGGAATGCCCGCGCGGAATCTCGATCGCGCGCAACCAGCAAGCGCCCTCGAATTTCACCCCAAGCAGTCCGTAGAAAACGGCGCGCGCCCGTGAGGCGATTCCCTGCAAAAGCCGGGTGAGTAATTTCACGCCGCCACCTTTCGATGTTTCATCGCGTGCATCGCCATGAGGAGCGGATACGAGCCGAGATAACGCGCGCGGCCTAACGTGAAATGCCACGCGAAGGTTTTGCGATACACCTTCCAACCCTGCGAGATTTCGCCGCTGCGCAAACATTCCAAAGTGAATGGCCTGAGGTGGCGCGTGAGGATTTCCAGCCGCTCGCGACGGCGTGCGCTGCCGCCGGGATACGCGCCGGTTTCCTCCTGCGCGATCATGTAATTGAGGCTACGAAACGACACCTCCGTCTTCGATTTCAAGCTTCCCGCGTGGTCGCGATACGCAAAGGTCGCGGGTGCCTGGATGTCCACGAAGCTCGCCGCTTGCCCGAGTCGCAGCGCGAGATCGGCGTCGTCGGAATTGATCCACTCGGTGCTGAAACCGCCGACCGCGCGCACGGCATCCGCGCGTAGCACAAACGACGACGCACTGAACCAGCGCCACGCATCGCCGCTCGCGAGGTAGTCGGAAAAACGTTCGGCCCGCAATGGCTCACGCTGGATCTTTCGCACGTCGGATTCGTCGGTGAAAACGGCGGGCGCTCCGGCGAGAAACGCAGGTGAATCGTAGCGCGCGATCGCCTCGGCATAGGTCGCGAGCGTCCACGGAAACCAGAGATCGTCGCTGTCGAGGATGGCGATGTATTTCCCCGTCGCCTCCGCGATGCCGAGATTTCGCGCGACCGCCGGGCCGCTGTTTTTCTGCCGCAAGACGCGGATGCGGTCGCCGTAACTCGCGAGGGTTTGCAACGTGTCATCCGTCGAGCCGTCATCGACGACGATCACTTCCTGATCGCGGCAATCCTGCGCGAGTACGGAGTCGAGCGTCGGGCGGATGAGTTGCGCGCGATTGAAAACCGGGATGACCGTCGAGAAGAGCATCTAGCGCCGCAGAGTGGACGCCAGTTTTTCGGCAAAGGAAAAGCCAAACGTGCTGTAGGCGGTGCGATAGGAAAAAGACGCCGCCGGGCCGGCGACGTCGATGAGATGCTCGCGCGAACGCTCCTCGTGGTAGCGCGCGGCCTCAGCGAGATCGAGCTTCGCGAGCGTGCGCGACATTTCAAAACAGGCGCGTCCGGCGAGCGCGCGATGCTGCGGAGTGAGCGCGCCGCGCTCGTCGAGCCAGTTCACGAAACCCTGATAGAGCTGCGTGCGCACTTCGATGACTTTGCGCGGGTCTTTGCGACAGAGCGTATCCTCGGACCACACGCGATAGACGGCGTTCGCCGTTGGCGCGAAGCGGAAGCGGAGGCCGCCTTCGATCGCGCGGAGATATAGTTCGAATTCCTGGCAGCAGGTCGTCGTTTCGTTCCAGCCACCGATCTTTTCCAGCGCACTTTTACGCCAGAGGCAGCCGCCAGTTTGCGGGAGTTGCCACGCGAGCCAGAGCGTTTCCGCGTCGCGTTTCTTGTCCACCTCACTCACGGAGCGCCAGCCGCTTTCATCGAAGATCACCGGGCTGAAGATCACGTCGGCATCAGTTTCGGCGACTTCGCGAAACTGCCGCATGATCTTTTCGGGGAGGAGAAAATCGTCGGCATCGAGGAATTGAATCCAATCGCCAGTCGAGGCGGCGACCGCAGCGTTACGGGCGTGGTTTCCGCCGCGATGTTCGGCCCGGATGACGCGGATTTTTTCGCCGAAACTCGCGAGCACTTCGAGCGATCGGTCGGTGGAACCGTCATCGACGACGATGGTTTCCTTGTCCGGCCAATCCAGCTCGAGCGCGCTTTGAACCGCCGCGGCAATCCAGCGGTCGGCGTTAAAACAGGGGATGGCGATGGTGACGCGCGCGGTCATGCTTCGATCTTAGTGTTCCAGATTTCGTAAAGCCAGAGCGAGTAAAGGACGCGCGCGCCGTCCCATGTTCCGGCGAGGAAATCTTCCCATGCGGCGCGCAGGAGTTTGGCGTCGAGGTTCGCGAGGGCGGCGGAATTTTTGGCGAAGAGGGCGGACTCGATGGGTTCGCGGAGCGGGCCTTTGAACCAGTCGGTAAGCGGGACGGGGAAGCCGCGTTTGGGGCGGTCGAGTGTCTCGTGAAGTTTGCGGGCGAGGCAGTGGCGGAGGACGAGTTTACCGGGGCCGCCGGGTGGAAGTTTTAGGCTCGATGGGATGCGCGCGGCGACTTCGGCGACGCGGCGATCCAGGATCGGGGTGCGCAGTTCGATGGAGGCGCCCATGCTCATTTTGTCGGCCTTTTGCAGGAGCGATTCGGCGAGCTGCCAGTCGAGATCGAGCGTGAGGAGTTCGCTCAAAATATCGCGCTGCGGGCGGTGGACGATGGTGGCGATTTCGTCGGCGCGTTCACGGAGGCGGCGGAGCTGCGCGGGGGTGAGGCCGCGCGGCGTGCGCACGTCGCCAGGCAGGCCTTCGAGGCGGAGCGTGAGTGCTTCGCTGGCGCGGCTGTGATGGGCGCGGGTGCGGAGGCGATTCCAGCGCGAGGGCATTCCTGCCGGGTCGGCCTCGGGCAGGAGCGGCGCGAATTTACGTAGCTTTTCCGAGCGGTTCAGCGTCGCGAGCATACCGCGGTAGCGCGCGTCGTAGCCGGCGAAAAGTTCGTCGGAGCCTTCGCCGGAGAGCAGCACTTTCACATGCTGCCGGGCGAGTTCGCAGACTTTCAGTACGGCGAACGCGGCGGGATCGCCGACGGGTTCGTCGAGGTGCCACGCGATACGTCCGATGTTTTCCAGCAGGTCGTTGGCGGAAAGTTCGAGCGCGTGATGTTTCGAGCGAATTTCGCGCGCCGTTTCCGCAGCGCCGATCATCTCGGAATCGGGTCCGCCAAAGCCGACGGTGAACGTCTGCATCTGCCCGCCCTGCAATTCCTGCGCGTAGGCCGTGACGACGCGGCTGTCGAGACCGCTGCTGAGCAGCACGCCGACTGGGACATCGGCGCGGAGATGCACCTTCACGGAATCCGCGAGCGCGGCGTCGAGTGCATCGACGGCGGGTTCGAGCGTCGTCAGATCGGGCGCGGCGTTGAGGTCGTAGGACCAATATTTTCGGACGACCGGCCCGCCGGAACCATTGAGCGGCAGCGTGAGGAAACTGCCGGCGGGAAGTTTGTGGATGGCGCCAAAGTGCGTGCGCGGCGAGGGCAACGCGAGCCAACCCGCGTAATCTAGATACGCCTCGGGATCGCGTTCGCGGCTGACCCACGGGAGCGCGAGCAGGCATTTCAATTCCGATGCAAACGCGAACTTGTCACCCGAGCGCGTGTAGTAAATCGGCTTTTGCCCGAAGTGATCGCGCGCCAGCACGAGCCGTTTTTGGCGCGTGTCGAGCAGGGCGAAGCCGAACATTCCGCGCAGCGCATCGAACAGATCCAGCCCGCGTTCTTCGTAGAGATGGACGAGCACTTCGGTGTCGGAGTGCGTGCGGAAAACGTGCCCGGTGGTGGCGAGTTCGGCGGTGAGTTCGACGTAGTTGTAGATCTCGCCATTAAAAACGATGCCGATCGTGTGGTCTTCGTTCCAGATCGGCTGCCAGCCGCCTTCCAGGTCAATGATGCTCAGCCGCCGCATCCCGATCGCGAGCCCACCCGCGAGGTGCGTGCCCGCGCCATCAGGTCCGCGATGCGCGATGCGCGAAAGCATGGCGTCGAGACGCTCGCGCGCCTCGGCGTCAGCCAAGGCTAGATCGAAAAAACCGGCAATGCCGCACATGTTTGGTGCGGCATAGTTAGCGATGTCCGTGCCAGTCGGGAAGCGGCTTGTGCCGGCGCTTACAGGCCGAGTTGCGCCTTTACCGAGCTGAATTGCTCGATCGCAAACTCCAGGTCTTCCTGCGAATGCGCCGCGCTGATTTGCGTGCGGATACGCGCTTTTCCCTGCGGGACGACGGGATAAAAGAAGCCGACGACGTAAACGCCGCGCGCCAGCATCGCCTCGGCAAAACGCTGCGCGAGCGGGGCGTCGCCGAGCATGATGGGGACGATCGGGTGCGTGCCGGGGAGGATGTTGAAACCGCGCGCGGTCATTGCGGCGCGGAAGAATTTGGTGTTTGCCTCCAGCTTGTCGCGCAGGGCAGGGGACTCGGAGAGAAGTTCGAGCACCTTCAGCGACGCTCCCGCGATGGCTGGCGCGAGGGTGTTTGAAAAAAGATACGGGCGCGAACGCTGGCGCAGCAGCTCGATGATTTCGCACCGCCCGCTCGTGTAGCCGCCGCTCGCGCCGCCGAGCGCTTTTCCGAGCGTGCCGGTGAGGATGTCCACGCGCCCCATCACGCCACGGTGCTCGTGCGTGCCGCGTCCGCGCGCTCCCATGAAGCCGACCGCGTGTGAATCATCGACCATCACGAGCGCGCCGTATTGGTCCGCGAGATCGCAGACGGCGGCGAGATTCGCGATGGAGCCATCCATCGAGAAGACGCCGTCGGTCGCGATCATTTTGAAGCGCGCACCTTTCTCCGTTGCCTCGCGCAGCTTGGCTTCGAGGTCGCCCATGTCGTTGTTTTTGTAGCGGAAGCGCGCGGCTTTGCAGAGGCGGATGCCGTCGATGATCGAGGCGTGATTCAGCTCGTCGGAAATGATCGCGTCCTCCGCGCCGAGCAGCGTCTCGAAGAGGCCGCCGTTCGCGTCGAAGCACGATGAATAAAGGATCGTGTCCTCCGTTTCGAGGAAGGCGCTGAGTGCGTGTTCGAGCGATTTGTGGAGTTCCTGCGTCCCGCAAATGAACCGCACACTCGCGAGCCCGTAGCCCCAGCGATCCAGCGCCGCGTGACCGGCGGCGACGATCGCGGGATCGTCCGCGAGGCCGAGGTAATTGTTCGCGCACATGTTCAGCACTTCGCGCCCGTCGGCCACGCGGATGTGGGCGGTCTGCGGCGTAGTGATGATGCGCTCGTTTTTATAGAGCCCGGCGGCGCGGATGTCGGAGAGCTGCTGACGGAGGTGATCTTGGAATGGGCCGAACATGGTGAAGCAAGTGCCAGATTTGCGCCGAGGCATCCAGCCGATCAACTGCGAATCCGCCGTGTGACACGGAAACCGCTCACTCAAAGCTGCGCTCTCGTGGTTGCGCGCCGAGGACGTGGAGCGTGGAGGTCCTAACGTCCCAGAGAACTAAGTTTTTCTCTCAATGCCTGGCATGGTCCGCACCAGGATGCGCTGGGATCGAGAGCCAGGTAGCGGTATTGAAACAGGTCAAGTTCCTCGGGTTTGACCTCGCCGTTGACGAGTCGGACTACCGATAGATGCTCGGTGACGTTTTCAAACTGGCGGGCCTTTCGGTAATGAGCGAGGCCGTCGGAGATCGCAAAGCCGAGACCGATGACCAAGACCGGGCGGGCGATGGGATTCATGTTTCCGAGAGGGTAAATAGCCCCCATACCGCCAGGAAAAGCGCTGGCGCGAGCTACCCACAAAACTGATCACCATTCCCCCGCCGGATGCCTTGCGCTCGCGAGAGCATTACGCGTTTTTGGAATTGTGATGTGCCCTATTATGGAGGCCGGCGGAAGGCGTTTATCAAAGACGGCTCGGACTGACCGGCGGTTTCTGGAGACGCTCGACGAGGCACGCGGATGGACGGGATGGTGCGTGCAGCTTTTCAAATGGCCACTAAGCTCCCGCCGTAGCCGGGCTTTATCCGGTGAAACTCCTGACGCCTCCCATTTATGATTCGTATTCCTGGTAATCCTGGTCGTGATCTTTGCGACTCGCATCTCGGCATCACTCGACGCGATCTGCTGCGGGTGGGTGGCTCGGCGATCATGGGGCTTTCGCTCGGTTCGATCTTCGGGCTGAAGGCGCGGGCGGCGGAGACGGCGGTGAAGGGCGGGCCGGGGTGGGGGAAGGCGAAGTCGGTGATCATGGTCTATCTGCAAGGCGGGCCGAGCCATCTCGATCTTTGGGATCCGAAGGAGAATGTGCCGGACAAGATCCGCAGCTCTTTCAAAAACATTTCGACGAAGATTCCGGGGATCAATTTCACGGAAGTGCTGCCGAAGCTGGCGAAGGTGAACGACAAGCTGACGATGGTGCGCTCGATGAGCTACACGCCGAACGGCCTCTTCAATCACACGGCGGCGATTTACCAAATCATGACCGGTTACACGACGGACAAGGTGTCGCCGTCTGGCCAGCTCGAGCCTCCGAATGCGAAAGATTACCCGAATTTCGGCTCGCAGATCATCCGGCTGAAACCGCCGACGGAGCCGATGCTGCCGCTCGTAATGCTGCCGCGGCCTTTGCAGGAATCGAACGTGGTGGGCAAGGGCGGCACGGCGGGTTTTCTCGGGAAGGCTTTCGATCCCTACACGCTTTTCCCGGATGGCGACGATCTCGACATGACGAAGATGAATCGCATCAAGGTCGATGATCTGAAGTTGCGACCCGACGTTTTCGCGGCGCGACTCCAGCGGCGGGCGAGTCTGCGGCAGTCGATGGAAGCCGCGATGCCGGACATCGACAAGGCGGTCGCGAATTACCATCTCGACGAATATTACGGCAAGGCGCTCGACCTCATCACGAGCGGGAAAGCGCGCGATGCGTTCGCGATCGACAACGAATCGACGAAGATGCGCGAGAGCTATGGGATGAACACGTTTGGGCAAAGCCTGCTGCTTGCGCGGCGGCTGGTGGAAGCGGGGACGCGCGTCGTGGAAGTCATCTGGCCAAAGGTCGCGAACTCGGACAATCATTCGTGGGACATGCACGCGGGGCTTACCGACCGACTGCGGAATCAGGCGGGGCCGATGTTCGACAATGGGTTCAGCGCGTTCATCGAGGATCTCGATCAGCGCGGGCTGCTGGATGAAACGCTCGTCGTCGCGCTCGGTGAATTCGGGCGCAGCCCAGAGCGCGGGCTCAGCACGAGCGGAAATGTGAACAGCTCGGACGGGCGCGATCACTGGCCGTATTGCTACACGGCTTGCGTGGCGGGAGCGGGGATCAAACGCGGCTACGTCCACGGCGAATCTGATGCGACGGGATCAAGCCCGAAATCCGATCCCGTGCATCCCACGGAACTCCTCGCACTGATTTACCACGCCGTCGGCATCGACCCTGAGACGATCGTTTACAACCACCTGAATCAGCCGCGCGAACTGGTGAAGGCGAAGCCCGTCACCGCGCTCTTCGCGTAGTCAGCGGTGGCAACTGCGCTTGATCCCGAGTTGATGGATCGGGCCGGCGACGATGAGGATGATATTCGCGAGGAGATAGGTGCCCAGACCCACGGCGAGCATTTGGAGTTGGTGCATTTGCACGGTGTCCCGATTGCTCATCATGATGAGGCCGGGCATCGAGAAAACGAACATCATGATCCAAAGAAAAACGACGAGCGCGGTGCGGGCCATCGGTTTGCGAATCCAGATGGCACCGATGATGACCACGGTGACGAGAGCGCTGCCGATGACGAGGCCGGGCATGGCCGGGAAAGGGTTTGCGCGGTAAACGCTGAACTGGAACAAGGCGTAATTCCCGGCGCACAAAGTCACGAGGATGATGGCGAGGAGGGTGCGGGCGAGACCGGTTTTTTGCTGCGATGCGTGATTTTCCCGAGGCATGGCGTTTTCTGATGTTGGAGGAATGGGGAGGTGATTTCTTTCTCAGGGTGAAAGATAGAACGACTCGTCGAGCCAAGGCGATCATTGAAATGCGAGTCCCTGCCGATTTTGTCGCGCTCCCGGACTCGAGCGCTTCCGGCTACGGTCCGTCGAGAGTGCAGACGACGCGGTAGAATTTATCCGGCCCGGAAGCCGCGCCCGCATCGGTCGCGGTCGCCGTTTGCGCACCGCTATCGAGCGCGATCGTGATGCCAGGGGCATCCGTCCAAGTGGTGAGATTCGGGCTCGTCTGCACGAGATACGAGACGCCGCTCTGCGTGCCCCAAGTGATGATGACATCGGGCGATTGCCGGATCGCGGCGAGGTTTTTTACCGCCTGGCTGATGATGGGAGTGACGACCAAGTCGAGATAGACGAGCCGGTGATCGGTCGTCTGATTTCCCTGCGTTTGAGAGGCGCCACTGAGAAAAAGGAGACTGTAGAGCGGGTCTGTAATGATGGGCCAGAAGACGCCGCTGCCGGTGACGCTGAAACCGAGCTTGGAAGGAAGGACGTGATCGACCCGCAAATTGCCGGCGCTTCCGGTGGAAAAGAACGAGGTGTCGTAAGCCTTGTTGCCGACGTGGTTCGCGTTGACGCCCGTCTGCGGGGCGGCGGCGGCACCGGCGCTGGACGGGTTGGGCGTGGAATTGACGAGCGCGTGATTGCGGAGCTGGTTGATCGCGCCGAGGTAGCTGTCGCCGTCGAGCGGGTCCGCGTTCATGTCGCCGAGGATCAGGAAGCGTTGATCACCCGCGAGGCCGCCGGCGAGGCCCGCGTCGTCGCGAAGGTAGCTGGCATTGGCAATGTAATCCGCCCAAAGCCGGATCTCGTCGTGGTTCCGCCGTCCATTGCGATCTTCCGCGCCATCGAAGGAAGGCGGCGTCGGATGGCTCGCGAGGAAGTGGAGCACGTGGCCTGGCTTCAACTCGATCGGCAGATCGACGTGGTTTTTCGACGAAAGCCGGAACACCGCCAATTCCGCCGTCGTGTAAAAACCGGGAGGGACCGCGTTGCCCGGCATGTCCTTCCATTTGAACAACTGGAAGCTCCGAATCGCCGCCGTCTGGATCGGATATTTGGAATAGATGGCAAAACTATATTGCCCCGGAAAAACGCCGAAACCGAAGCTGTCGTTGCCATACGCCTGCGAGCCGACGGCACCGCCGACGGTACCATTGTTGTCGAGATCGAAGCCGCTGGGGATACCGGTGTTCGATGGCGCGGCGTAGCGATACGGGTAGGTGAGCGCGGGCAGCCCGGCCTTTTGCGGGATGTGCAGATAGTTATCGTGGAAGCGATTGAGCGCGAGAGTCGGATTCGCCGAATCGTAGTCGAACTCATTCACCAGCAGGATGTCCGGATTGATCCGCTGGATGATCTCGGCGATGCGTTTCGGCTGATCGCTCGTGGTGACCGCGAGTTCCGCCGCTAGTGCTGGCTGGGTGGTGCGATTCAGCGACGAGTTGAAAGTCGCGATGCGAATCTGGAAAGGTGCGGCGACCGCGCTGGCGGTCCAGGCCAGCACGACGAGCAGAAAAGAACAGCGGCGTGACACGGGCGAAACAGTTCACGCGAGTGCGTAAACCGGCAACGGCTTTCTCGTGACAGTTTCGCGCAGGCGGGTGAGGTCGAGCCAAGAAAAGGCCCGTCAGCCGCGTGAACCAATGCGCCCACATCGCCCCGCCCGACCTGCTGCGGAAACTGGATCAAGCCTGCACCTTAAGAAACAATTCTTGCTTCCAAAGCTGACCCCGCTCTCTCACTCAATCCAGTGGAAGCTCGCAGAACGTCTCCCATCAGCGTTCCCGTGGACCCGTGTCTGTGGTGTGATTTTCCCCTGCGCGGCAGCTTGCAAATCTCGCATCCGTTGCGAGGATCACGCAGGCGTTTGCGTCCCGCTGTGGGGCTCAACGTCTGCTACTTTCATCCGCACAATGACCGCAAAACCTCAATGGCAAACAATTGGTATCCAACCCGAGACGTTGCCTCGTTTCAAGGTCATGCCAGCCCCGAAAACCGGGAACTGGAAGAGCTACTACGGAAGCTGGGAGAACTTCTGCACGGCGATGCACCAGTCGATTGGCAGGAAGATCGAAAGCGGTGTGCTGACCTTCTGCGAAGACTGGCCGCCGATTGCGAAAAAAGCCACTCGCTGAGTGCCCGACTGCGGGGAGTGGTCACCGAAACCGGTGGCTCCGAACACGTCCTCATCCGACTCGAAGACGAGCCCGATCGTTTTTTCAAAACCACGTTCGGCGACAATCTCGGGTGTAGCAGCGAATTCTACCCGCTCGATCCCGAATTGAGAGGGCGGCACTTTCACGCCACCGGAAATGCCGATCCGTTCTTTTACCTCTGCCGCTGGTTTTATCTGAATTCGATCAGCGACTACCAGACTCGTTACGAGGGCATTCTCCCACCTGCGTTGAAAGGGCACCTGCCGCGAATCTGCGTGAGCCAGCCGGTCATCGAAATCTCACAAAATCCGACCGAGGTGGAGATCGAGCAAGCATTGCTGAATTACGGCTACCGCAAGATCAGCGAGGACGCGTTTTTGAATGAGGAAAACCGCATCCTCCTCACCGACGCCGCTCCGCGAAATGTGAGAATCCGGGATGGCATCCCCACTCCATTCGACGCCATCGCCGAAATCGCTTTGGA
>JANLQB010000237.1:0-3100 GCA_031367565.1 Verrucomicrobiota bacterium | reverse complement strand
ATTCGCGGTGCAAGGCAGATGCGGACTAAAAAACGGCCCCTTCCCCATCGCGCTTCTTTGGGGATTTGATTAAAACTGCAACCGGCTGGCCCCCAAAAGTTCGCTTATCTCTTATATAAAAATTTGCCTCCGCTGCTCCAGATCGGCGAGGAGCGCCGCGATCGGTTTGTCGATTTCCGGGCAGTGGATTTGCAAGTTTTCCTCCACGCCATGGTACGCGTCCCAGTTCTGCTGCTGATCCCACAACCCCGATTGCCCATGTTGCGCCCCATGCCGCATGCTCCCGAGTAGCTTGCCCGGTTTCACATCATTGCGCTGCACATCCAGATTCACCGTCTACCCGTCGCGCTTTTGCATCTCCGGTTTGTCATCGAACAAATCCATCTGCGACGGCCCGCCATCCTTGGACAGGAAAATCCACGACTTCACCTTTGTCGGCCGGTGCGGCGCTTTCGGCGCGGGCAAATTCACCGGCTCAGCCGCCGAAGCGCGACCCCGGCAAACCCGGCCCCGGCCTGCCAGAGAAACTGGAGGTGCGTGCCGCAACAAAGTGAGGTTTTCGGATTCATTCGAACCACTCGAAAATCGACATGCACCGCGTTTCCAAGGAACAAAGTTGAAGTCATGAAAGAACAGGCAACTCCTTCTTCCCGCGACGCTCACCCCCAAATGATTTTATCCGGCATAGTCCGCCGAAAATTTTTGCCGCACTCCCGAATGAAACTCCGCCACATCGCGCATCATCTCGTCCTCGGATGTTGACCCCGGCGCGCGATGGCTCACCTTTGGCGCGCTCATGAAAAACGAGATCTCAAAATTCTGCGAATCCTGTCTGACGAGTCTGCAACCGTTGCCCGAGGCGTTGAATCGAGCAGTCGAAGATTTAGAAAAGGCGGGGGACGAGAAGCTGGCGGAAAAACCGCTGGCGGCGCTCAATGATATTCGCGCGCGGCTGCGGTCGCTCGTCGAGAAACTCGAAAATCAAAACGCGTATCTGCTCATCTTCGGGCCGCTGAAGAGTGGCAAATCGACGCTGATGAATGCAATCAGCGGATCGTATGTGAGCGAGGTGACTTCGCTGCCGGGCTATCCGTGTCTCGTCTTTGTGCGGCACGCGGAGGAGGCGCGGTTTTCGGTGACCCGTTACAACGGGCGCGAGTCGGTTTTTTCGGACAGTAATGTGCTGCACAGCGTCGTGGCGGACGGGCATCACGCGCTCGCGGAACAGATGCTTCTAGCGGAAAAACGCGGAGTGGATTTCGATCCACGCACGCAGTTTTCCGAGGCGATCCGCCGCATCGACATTAAGGCTCCGGTGCGCAGTCTCGCGGAATCGAGCACGGTGCTCGTGGACACTCCCGGCCTCTACAGCCGGATGAATTTTGGCTACGACATGCTTACCCGCGAGTTCCGCGACACGGCGGCGTGCGCGGTTTTTGTGGTGAAGACGGACAACCTTTTTCTGGAGCAGGTTTTCGCCGAGTTCAATCAACTGCTCGACCTGTTCAGCCGCATTTTCCTCGTGATCAATGTGGACTCGCACAAGCGCGATTTGCAGCCGGATGGCAGCTTGAAACCGAGCGCGGAGAGCGAGCATCCCGAGAGCATCATCGAGGCCTTCAAGACGCTCTCGATGGCCGGGCCGCTGCGCCATGCGTATGAGGAAAATCGCGTGCGAATTCACGCGGTCGATTTGATGAGCGCGGCGTCAGCGATGCTGACTGGGCAGGGAAATAATGGCGACGGCGAGGGCCGGCAGACGCACGCGTTCGGCGCGTTTCAGCGCGACCTCACGGACTATCTGAACAGCAGCGATTACACGCGCGAATTTATCCGCGACAGCCTGCGTCAAGGCAATGCGCTGTGCGATGAAGTGCGGCGGATTCATACGGGATCGGAAGTGCGCGCGTTGCAGGAATCGCAAGCGAAGCTGGAGGCGGGGATCAAGGAGTTGGACGAGCGAATCGCAGCGGCGGACCGGCTGATGGTGGTCGATTGGAGCGGGAGTTTTGAACAGGCGCGCATGGAAAGTTCGGCCCGCAATTTCGACACTGCGAAGGCGAAAGCAGCGGAGCTTTCGGCGGAGATGAAGAAGTCGTTGACGAGTTGGTTTGAAGGAAAAGAGAGCCTCGGCGCGCTCGCGGGATCGCACTGGAATCCGGCGATCACCTCGACCGCGCAATGGCTCGGGCGAAGCACGCGGAATGAGCTGTATCAGACGGTGGGCACGCCATACGGCGGTGCAGAACCGGCGGCTTCGGTCGTGGGTGACTTACTGGTCGCGAGCTTCGATGTTGCCCCGGTCGCGTCGGTTGCGCGGGCAGCGCTGGATGAGCCGGAGACGACGGATTCTTACGCGACGGCGGTAAAGCACGACCAGGTGCCGGTGAAAAAAACATTCACCGACTGGATTTGTTTCCGCTCAGCAGCCTCGGTGCGCCGTCGGTTGTTCGGGGAGAATTTGGAGAGCGAAATCGCACCGGAGGTGAAGGCGAAGCGCCTTGCAGACGGCACTCGCGAGGCACTCTCGGCGTCGATTGATGAAGCACTGAAAGGGAAATTCCCGCGGCTGCCGGGGCGCTTCTCAGAAAAGCTGCTCGCGAATTACGCCACGAAATTTCGCGACGGCGTGGTGCTCGGCCTTGGCGATCTGCGCACGAACTTGGAAAAGCAGCGCGCGGATTTGCAGGCACCGTTCGATGCCAATGTCCGCATCCTCGCGTCGCTCTCCGCGCTCGATGAAACGTCCGCTGCCGTGAACGAGGAACTCAACGAAATCGCCGTGCTGGAAAAAGCCGCGCTCGAATCGAACGCCGCCGACGCAGTGACGCCAGTTTCCGCTGCCTCGTAGCCTGTTTTACCGCGTTTAGATCAGATCGCTAAAACAGGTGGCAGCCTTCAAAAAGCGCATCTTTCCCATGACCCTCCATCATCCCTCCGCCGACATCTTCATTCCTGATGGCAAACCGCCCGCCGAGGCGCTGGCCCGCGTCACGCATCTCGGTATCGGGGCGCATCAGGATGATCTCGAGTTCATGGCGTTTCATGGCATCGCCGCTTGTTTTCACAGCGAGACGGAATGGTTTGGCGGCGTGACCTG
>JANLQB010000164.1:0-4794 GCA_031367565.1 Verrucomicrobiota bacterium | reverse complement strand
GAAAGTGTTTCGCGGGTTCTCTACCGAATCAATCGAGGCGATTGGCAGATCGTGCCATCGCTCGTTGCGGGGCCCCGCGTCACTTGGAGTGTGCCGATAGTCTATGTATCTCAATCTGGAGTCTTGGTGTCGGGAAGTTCCGAGATTACGGGACTTGCTGACACGAGTAAGGTGGCGATAGGAATGCCGGTTGAAGGGGCCGGGATTCCGAGGGGAGCGGCTATCGTCTCGATCGGTGCACAAGGCTCAGGAAAGATCACGATTGATAAACTTGCTACGCAAGGGGCGACCACCACCATCCGCGTCTCCTATTTGGGCCTTGGTGCAAATGTCATCGAGACAATGTCGATTGATAACGATGGCAATCCATCAAGGATTGCGAGCTCTCAGTTCGACTATGTCCAGATGAGGCTGTTGACGGTCAATGTCAACGGGCCGGGAACCGTAACTCGTGGGTTCATTCCGACCAGTAGTAAAGAGGCCGGGCAAGTAGTAAGAATCTCAGCGGTGGCAACTCCTGGAAGCGTCTTTAATGGCTGGACCGGGTTCGTCTCCACGCCGCAACGAACAATCGGATTCGTAATGCCGAATGCGGATGCGACTCTCACCGCGAACTTCATTGCCAGCCCGTTTGTGCGCGAAATCACCGGGATCTACTCTGGGTTGATTGAAGCACCAGCTTTATCATCCTTCGCGTTTGAGACATCCGGATTTATCCGGCTCAATGTCACGACTACTGGCGCATTTACCGGTCAGTTTGCCCTTGGAGGCGTGAGCTACCCGCTAGTGGGTGAATTTAGCGGTTCTGGACAGTATGTGGCGGAACTGCGCAGGATTAACAACTTCTCGCTAACTCTAAACCTGACGCTGGATGTTAGCCCGTCCGGAACAAAACGCATCGTCGGCACCATTTCGACGAACACGGCTGTCTCGACGGTAATTGCAAATCGCGCGGCCTACAGCTCAAGCAATCCTGTTCCCGCAAACTTGGTCGGTAGATATACGCTTCTGCTGCCGTCCGCCAATCCGATTGGAGATGCGCAACGGGATCCGCGCGGAAATGGAATCGGAACGATGGCTCTCGGAAGCACCGGCATTGTTTATTGGAGAGGCACGTTGGCGGACGGGACCAAGGTTTCGCAAAGCCAGCCGCTTTCTAAAGATAACTCATGGCCCGTTTTCTTGAACCTCTACAAGAGCAAGGGCGTAATGCTCGGAAATATCTCCATGGATCGCACCCAAACTACGACTGATCTTTCCGGAAAGTTCGACTGGTCGAAGCCGGTGGTCGCGGGAGATCGTTATTTTCCGCTGGGTTTCCACATCGTTAACTCGGAATTCCTCGGGTCATTCTACGAAGCCCCTGCGGCCGGAACTTCCGCTCTCCCGACATTTGGAAGTAGTCCTGACAACGGTCGATTGACTCTTCAGGAAGGCAGCCTGTTGAATGACATCACCAAGACGATGACTTATTCCGCAGCCAACCGGATATCGCTTACCAATCCCGGAAGAGAACGGGTAGTTCTCGTGGTTGATGCGAAATCGGGATCAGTCAGCGGGTCCTTTGTGCATCCTGTGAGTTCGCGGAAAACCGAACTCAGTGGAGTGATCTTCAAGAAAAAGAATATCATCGTGGGCCGCTTTCAAGGCTCTTCCATTGCGGGTGTGAACCCGCAAACCGGTCGCCTCCTGATCGAACAATCTGCGCAATAGAGGCGCCGACAGTCTCACCAGCGCATCCGAATTCCGACGCGTTTCTCATGGAAACGCGGGCTTCGCGGGATGGTTTTGAATGTTGGGCTAAAATTACGGAAAACTATCCGGTAATTTGTCCGATGGCTGATTGAAGGCTTTCGCAATCACTGATCGACACGCATGGCACTCCTTTGCGTGTCCGCTGGAGCAGGCCGGCCAGGATTTTGCCGGGACCAAGCTCAATGAAGAGTTCGCAGCCTTCACGGTCGATGAGATGCTCGATCGAATCGGACCAGCGAACGGTGCCGGTCACTTGATCTTCCAAGGATTCGCGGATTTCTTCCGGCGAGTTCACGGGGATCGCGTCGGTGTTGCAGATGACGGGGAAACGCGGGGTTTGGATTTCGATGGCCGCGAGTTGTTTGCCGAGGCGGACAAAGGCGGAATTCATGAGGCGGGAGTGGTAAGCTCCGGCGACGTTGAGGAGTTTGGCGATGCGGATGCCGCGTTCTTTAGCGAGGGAGACGGCAAGGGTGACGTTGGCGGTTTCACCGGAAATGACGATTTGGCCGGGGCTGTTCAGGTTGGCCACATCGACGTCGGTTTCGGAGGCGAGCGAGCGGACGGTTTCTTCGTCGCCGCCGATCATCGCGGCCATGGAGCCCTGAGTTTGTTCGCAGGCTTCCTGCATGAAAAGGCCACGCTTTTCGACGAGGCGCAGGCCTGTTTCAAAATCGAAAGTTCCGGCTGAGGTGTGGGCGGTGAATTCGCCAAGGGAAAGGCCGGCAGCGGCTGCGATGGAAAATTCGCCAATTTCCTGCCGCAGCGCGGCGAGGCAGGCGAGGCCGTGGACGAAGAGGGCGGGTTGGCAGTTTTTCGTGAGCGTGAGTTCTTCGACCGGGCCGTTGAAGGCGATCTGGCTGAGCGGGCGTCCGAGGATGGAATCGGCACGGGCAAAGAGTTCGGCGACGACGGGATATTTTTGCGCGAGGTCCTGGCCCATGCCGACGGTTTGTGCGCCCTGGCCGGAGAAAAGGAGTGCGATGCGTTTGCTCATAGATTTTTTCCTAGTGAAACGAGGCGGGCGGCGCGGGTGGCGGCGCGCTCGAGGAATTCCGCGCCGCGCGTCATGGCGTCGGCGAGGGTGGTGGGTTCGTCGATGATGGGGAGTGAGGCGGTGAAGATTTCGCTCACGATCCGATCGTCCGTGATGGACCCGGCGAGGGCGAGCACGGGTTTGCCGTGTTTTCGCGCGAGGGCCGCGATGCCGGCGGGGCCTTTACCTTCCAGGGTTTGCGTATCGAGCCGGCCTTCTCCGGTGATGACGAGATCGCATGCCGCGATGTGTTCCTCGATTCGCAACGTGTGTGCGACGAGATCGAATCCGCTCTGCATTTTTGCACCGCAAAAACTGAGCAAGCCGAAGCCAATCCCGCCGGCGGCGCCCGCGCCGGGAGTTTCGCGAAAATCCACTTCGAGATCTGTGGCGACCACGTCCGCTAGGTGGGCGAGTTGCTTTTCCAGCGCCTCAATGTCGTTTGCGTCCGCGCCTTTTTGGGGGGCAAAAACGTGGGCGGTTCCGCGGGGGCCGAGCAGGGGATTCTGCACGTCGCTGGCGGCGATGATTTCCGGGAGCGTGATCGCGTCCCTCGAGTCGATCCGGGCGAGATTTGCGAGGTTGCCGGGAAGTGGCTCCAGTTCGCTGCCGTCATCCGCTAAAAATTTCCAGCCGAGTGCGGCGGCCATGCCGATGCCGCCATCGGTCGTGGCGCTGCCGCCGAGGCCGACAAGAATCGTCTTCGCACCGCGCTCGACCGCATCGCGGATGAGCTGGCCGGTGCCGAAAGTGTTCGCGAGGAGCGGCGCGAGTTCGTCTTTTTTCAAGCGCCACAATCCCGACGCTTCGCTCATCTCGATCACGGCGATACGCTCCTTTTCCAACCAGGCGTAGCGGGCGGCGATTTCGCGTCCGAGCGGATCAAGCGCAGGCATTTTCACCCACTCGCCACGGAGTGCGAGGCAGAGCGCTTCGGCAAAGCCTTCCCCGCCATCGGCGATCGGCGTGGCTTCGATCTCATCGTCGGGAAACACGGCGCTCCAGCCGCGCGAAATCGCGGCGACGACGGCGACTGCGGAGAGCGATCCTTTGAATTTATCGGGCGCGATGAGAATCTTCACCTGTGAGGGGCTGCGAAGCTCAACGCGCCGCGAGCGGATGACAAGCGCGGGATTAGCCGGATTCTTTCTTAGAAACAGTGCGGAAAGATGATTTGCGGCATAAATCTTGCGATTTCTTCGCGCTTCCCTTGCACACTAAAATCATTCGCGCGACAATTACCCAGTCAACGGCAACGCAGATATCCGAACATTCACATGATGAATAACTTCACACCACGCGCGCAGCAGGTTCTGGCACTTGCCCGGAAAGAGGCCGATCGCTTTAACCACAATTATGTGGGCACAGAGCATCTCCTTCTCGGGTTGATCAAGCTAGGCCAAGGCGTTGCGGTCAACGTGCTCCAGAAAATGGGGCTCGACCTCGAAACCGTCCGCATGGAGGTCGAAAAACAGGTCGGCTCCGGGCCGGAGACGAAGATGGTCGGGAACATTCCTTACACGCCACGCGTCAAGAAAGTGCTCGCGCTCGCGGGCAAGGAGGCAAAATTGCTCAATCATTCCTACGTGGGAACTGAGCACATCCTGCTCGGGCTATTGCGGGAGGGTGAAGGCGTGGCGGCTCGTGTGCTGAAAAATCTCGAAGTCGATATCGAGCGCACGCGGAATGAGATTTTGAAGGAACTCGACCCGAACTTTACTCCGCCGGATTCCGAGCAGGAGGGGACACCGGAAAGCCAATCGGGCGCTGGTGCTTCCAGTAAGAAGGACCAGAAGACTCCGGCACTACGGGCGTTCGGACGAGATCTGACCGAGATGGCAAAGAAGGGCGAGATCGATCCTGTGATCGGGCGCGCGAGTGAAATCGAGCGCGTGATCCAAGTCTTGTGCCGTCGCACGAAGAACAATCCGGTGCTCATCGGTGAAGCCGGTGTCGGCAAGACGGCGATCGTCGAAGGCCTCGCTCAGGAAATCGCGGCGGGC
>JANLQB010000158.1:0-1847 GCA_031367565.1 Verrucomicrobiota bacterium | reverse complement strand
GCCGCCTTCGCGCTGCTCTTTTGCTGGGCGTATTTCGATTTCACCGCCTCCTCCATCCTCGCCCCCGTCGGCCTCACGCCCGTCTTCGTCCGCCTCCATAATCTCGCCCACTACGGCCAGACCGCCGTGCTCTCCGCGATGATGCTCGCCGCCTTCGCCGTGCCCGCGGCGCTTCTGCTGTTGACCTTCGCCGCAGGCCGCATCTATGCCCACCGCGATGGTCGCTGAAACCCTCTGGCAGCTCGATGCCGTATCCCTCGCTCCCGCGCGATTGCGAGGGATCACGCTCGGGATTTCACGCGGAGTCACCGCCGTGCTCGGCTGGTCGGGTGCGGGAAAAACGTCGCTGCTCAATGTGCTCGTCGCCTTCGAGAAAGCGGACGCGGGCACGATCAGCGGCCACGCAAAAGCCGCGTGGGTGCCGCAAAATGGCGGGCTCTGGCCGCACTGCACGGCGCGCGAGCATTTGCACATCGCCGGTGCCTCGGCGGCAAAATGCGACGTGTTGCTCGCGGAGTTCGACCTCGTGGAAAAAGCCCGTGCGCTTCCCGATGAAATGTCCGCAGGCGAACAATCCCGCCTCGCCGTGGCCCGCGCGCTGGCGATGGATGCCGATGTCCTCGTGATGGATGAGCCGCTCGTCCACGTCGATCCCGCGCGAGTGGGGAAATACTGGCAAGCGATCCGCGAACACCTCGTTCTCCAGGACGTTTCGCTCGTGTTCTCCACGCACGAGCCCGAGGCCGCGCTCGGCGAAGCGGCGCAGGTAATCTGCCTGCGCGATGGCCTCGTCTTGCACGCAGGCGAAACGCTCGCGCTTTATGAAAATCCGCCGACGCCGGAGACGATGGAATGTCTCGGCGCGGGCAATTGGTTCACGCCGGATGAAGCGCGCGCGTGGCTCGGGATCGAGATTGCCGCGGCGCGTTGTTTTCGCCCTGAGCGGCTGGTGATCGAGCCGTGGGCAAGCGGGGGATTTGTCGTGGAGTCCGCGCGGTTTTGCGGATCGGTGGCGGAGGTGGTTTTACGCGGAGATGAAAAAGGAACGCGTTGTTTTTTTCATCGGCCCTCGTCCGGGTCATTGCGGCCCGGCGTTTGGGCAAAGATGGGAGTGCGCGAATGAAAACTCCGGGGAGGACGATTGGGACGAGCGCGCTCCCCGGAATTCTGCTCGCCGCGCTTCTCATACTTTTCACCGCCTGCCAGCGCACGCCTTCCAGCGCGCTCACCGCGCGCGAGTGGAACACCTTCCAGCTCCCGCCCGCTGGCCCGTCGCTCCCGACACCGCGCAGCGTCACCACGGGAAATCACGATGAACTCGCCGTGCTCGACACCGCCGGACGCGTGACGATTTACACCGCCGATGGCGCACAGTTGCGGCAGTGGCAGATGCTCGATGTGAGCGTGGGCAAGCCCGAGGGGATCGTCGTTTTGCAAGACGGGCTCGTGGTCGTTTGCGATACGCATTATCACCGCATCGTCTATTTCGATGCGGAGGGAAACTGGCTGCGCAACTTCGGGCAGCGCGGCGCGGGGCCGGGCGAGTTCGAGTATCCGGTCGGCATCTGCAAAGACGCGGCGGAGAACCTTTATATCTGTGAATACGGCGGAAATGATCGGGTGCAAAAGTTCACGCGCGAAGGCAAATTCATCACGGCGTTTGGCAGCTTTGGGACTGCGCCGGGCCAGTTCCAGCGGCCCTCGGGGCTCGTGTGGCACGATGGGAAAATCCACGTCGCCGACGCGATCAACAACCGCGTGCTCATCTTCACCGACGACGGCCAATACCTCGGCCTGCTCGGCCCGCTCGGGAAGCCACTCGCCTTCCAGATTCCCTACGACATCAC
>JANLQB010000776.1:0-1549 GCA_031367565.1 Verrucomicrobiota bacterium | reverse complement strand
GAGGGTGGCGGAACTTGACCGGCTTTTTCTGCCGCGTTTCGACCTCGTGCGCGAGTGGCTGCCGGCCCACGCCTATCCCGGTCGTGAAGGGCGCGAGTGGATGCGGGTGATGGCGCGACGGATGTAGGCGCGTCCGCAGGCTCCGGGGAGTGCGCTCGGCTCACCCCTCCGCCTCTTCGGTCCCGAGCGTCGATTTTGCATCCTGCCGAAACGAATTTTTCTGCCGCTCCGTTGCGAGCCGCCTTCACCGACGCTCGGGCCGAGCGTGCTCTCCGGAAATCGCTTCGACCGCTTCGATCACACGCACCGCTTGTGAGGCGGCGCGGACGTTGTGGACGCGGAAAATTTGCGCGCCGCGCAGCATCCCTTGCACGAGACACGCGATGGTCCCAGCGTCGCGGTCGGCGGGATTTTTGATTCCGAGGGTTTGGCCGATGACGGATTTGCGCGAAATCGGGAGCAGGATCGGTCGGTCAAATTTCGCGAGGCGGTTGAGGTCGCGGTAGATGCGCAGGTTATCTTCGCGCTGTTTGGCGAAGTCGATACCGGGATCGAGGATGATCGCCTCGCGCTTCACTCCCGCAGCTTCCGCGAGCGCGATCTTTTCGGAGAAGAAAATGTCGAGGCGCTCCATGATGTCGTCGTAGCCGATGTGCGTGTGCGATATCTTTGGCTCGCCGATGCTGTGCATGATGAGCAGGGCCGCACCGGTGTCGGCACAGATGTGCGCATTTTCGTCGGTGGGCAGACCGCCAATGTCATTGAGCAAATGTCCGCCGATCGTGAGCGCGGCGCGGGCCACGGCGGGACGCCACGTATTGATCGAAAGGAGAGAAGGGGAATCCCAGCGTTCGATGAAACGGACGAGCTGCGCGGCTTCCTCTTCCTCGCTCATCGCCGCTCGATCCGTCCGCGCGCTTTCCGCTCCGATGTCGATGATGTCCGCACCTTCGCCGATCATCTCCCGCGCCCGTTCGATGGCGCGGTCGATCTCGACGATGCCATCGCCGGAGAACGAATCCGCGCCGAGATTCACGATACCCATGATGAGTGGGCGGCGGGGAAACTCGATGGTCGCGTCGCGGGCGACGAATCTCACGGCAAGGCGACGAAGGTGATTTTTCTCCGATGGAAACGTGCGGTCTGGGTGTAGCCGGCGCTTTGTACGAGCGCGACGGCTTCGGCGAAGCCGGCGGTCAATTCCGCGACATCGTGCGAGTCGGAATTGATCAGCAGCGGCACGTTCGCGGCGTGGGCGAGTTCGAGGAATTGGCGCGCGGGATATTGCTCGGCGCATTGCTTGCGCCAGCCTGCGGTATTGATCTCGAAAGGCGTGTGCGCTTCCGCGAGTGCGGCGATCACCGGATCGTAGTAGCGGCGCAAATCGCCATCGGGAATGAAGCCGAACTTTTTTGGCAAATCGGGATGGCCCATGAAATCGAAGAGGCCGCTGCGGATCGCGCGCTCATACGTTTTCCAATAGGCATCCCAGATCGCGCCCGTTTCGCCGCCCGCATATCGCTTGATCGCCTGCGGATGATCCACTTCG
>JANLQB010000072.1:0-6908 GCA_031367565.1 Verrucomicrobiota bacterium | reverse complement strand
CGGACCGTAGATGATGCGGTCGATGATGTTTTGCGCGGAGTCGAAGAACCCGATCTCGCCTTGCAGCGGCGAAAGCTTCAGCGCGAGGTGATCCGGCCCCTGTCCGGGATCGTTGTCGGCTTTGAACGAAACGTAGCCCGCTGGTGCGATGAACGTGAGCTGCCGGAACTGGTGCTGGGTGACGTATTCGACCGGATTGTTCGTGAGGAAACATCCGCCGACGTTCACCGGCAGCGCGCTGGGATTGTAGAGTTCGATGAAGTCGCTATCCGCGAGAATCTGCGCGTCGGCGAGCCACTCATTGATGAGCACACGCGCCGGTTTTTCCTGCGCGGCGACCACATTCACCGCGCCGAAAGTAGGGATGCACATGTCCCACTGGCCATCGCTTGGGCGGCGTCCGATGGAGTAGTCAGGAAGCTGAGCGCCGAAGGGTGTGGCGTCCGCGACCGAGCCGCCCGCCGCGACAGATTTCGTCAGCGTGAGCGTGTCGCCGGCTTGCTTCAGACCGAAGCCAGTCTTCGGCGCGGGAACGGCTGCGGCGCTGTCCGCGTAAATCACCAGGTAGGCTCCGGCATTGAGCGTGGTGCCATTTGGGAAGGTGTATTTGTAGGGAAGCGTCGTGTTGTCGGTGAGGCCCCATCCGCTCAAGTCCGCCGGAGCGCCGCCGGTATTGCGCAGTTCGATGATGTCAGGAAAGACGCCGCTGAAGCCGATCGTTTCGGAGTTCTTTGCGAGCACTTCGTTAATGACAACATTCGGCGCAACCGCCGGTGGGACGTAGGCCGTGTTCACGGTCCAGGGTTTCGAGGAAGAGACGAGGGCATCCGCGCCGAGCTTGGGGTCGTTCTGGTAAAGACCGATGTCGTTCTTCCCGATCACGAAGACGGTGTGCGTGCCATTGGCGAGCCCGGCTAGCGAGATCGGCGTGCCGATCGGCGTCTCCGCGCTGAATGCGCCATTGTCGAGTTTCCACTGGTAATGGGTGAAGCCGGAGCCATTCGGCCAAGGCACGGTCGGAATGCCAAAGCCGCTCACATTCGCCCCGACCGTCAGCGTGGCTGTGACCTGATTCGTGGTGCCGTTCGGCTCGCCGGAAACGCTCGCGCCGCGCGGAATGACCCCGCCTTTGTCGCGTCCATTCGGGCCGGTGCCGATGGCTGGCGAGCCAGGCAGCAGGCTGAGCCAATCGCGCATGATCTGCGCCTGCTCGAAGGTGCCGAAGTTCGTTTCGGCCGACGTGGGGACGTGCTTAAAACGCGGATCGACGACGCTGTTGCCGCTTCCGGCTCCCGTCCATGCGAAGGGCAGGATATTGTTGTTGAAAGTGACGATGCTAGTCAGCGGAGGAGTGTAGGAGCGTTCCAGTGCTTCCGCGTCATAGATGATGTTGCCCGTTAAGTAAGTCCCCGCGCCTTGCGGAATGCCGTCGTCAGCCAGATTGACCACGCCCGCGCGAGCCTCGGTGCCGCCGGTTCTGTTTTGGTGGACGATGGTGTTGTTGATCAGCGTGTAGAAGTTGCCCTCCTTCGCCGTCATCGCGTTATCGCAGTCGTAGAAGATGTTGCCGATGATCGTGATCTCCGACTTAGCGTTCGCATCGCCTTGGTCCTGTCCGCCAGAGACCGCGCTCGACGTGTCTGGTGAGCCGTTCTTGTGGCAGTGCAGGAAGATGTTTCCCTCGACCCAGGCGTCGGTGCCGTCGAGATCCAGCATGTCGTCGCTGCCGCCGATGAAGACGTTATTATAGAACTGGATCAGGGCCTGGCTCGGTCGGCTGCCGCCGGTGAAATCGAAGATGTCGTTGTAGCCGATCGCGCTACCGAAAAAGCAATCGCGGACGATGCCGTAGCCGCCCGCTTTCACGCCGCCGGTGCCATGCACCAACTCGAAAGCGGCAGTAGCCGTGGGAAAGATGCAGTTGCTGACGATGAATGAGCTGCCGTCCAGATGCAGGTAAGAAAGGGCGGTGTTTGCGAACGTGAGGTGATCGAGATACACCGTCGCGCTCGTGCAAAGGATGCAAGGCGAGCCGCCGTTGAATTCGAAGTCGGCGTAGGCAATGCGCGTCTCTGGCGAACCAGCCGCGCCGTTAATCGTGAGGCCGCCCCAGTTCGTGCTGCCCGGAGTTTTCGTGAAGCGGATGCGCTGCGTATCATTGCCCTCGGCGAGAATCCTTCCGCCATTCGCGACGGTGATATTCACGCCTGCGGCGACATAGACGCTCGTGCCCGGCTGGATGGTGAGCGTGACACCGCTCGGCACCGTGAGTGCCGCGGTGATTTGATACGGCCCGCCCGCCGCCGTCCAAGTGGTGCTCGCCGCGAGCGAGCCGCCCGCCGTGGCGATCGAGCCGTCGTTATACCAAATCTCCTCCGTGAATCGCTCCGTCTCCGCGCTGCTCCCATCGAAGGCCTGCACGAGCACCTTATTGATGCCCGGCGTCAGCGTCACGCTCGCCGCCGTCCAAGTCGCCTGCCACGCACTCCACGTCGCGGCGACGCCGTTCACTTTCACCGAACGCGTGGTGATCGCGTTCGCCTTTCCGATCAGTTTGCCATGCGCCGGATCGGCGTTCACCACGCTCGGCGGCGTCGTGCTCGCATTGGGCGCGATGCTGATCGCGTAGCCATTCTGCATCGGCAGCGCCGCGCCCGCCACGGTTTGAGTATTCGTCACCGAGATCGTCAGCGGGATGAGCCCGGCGAGGTACGGAGTCCGCACGGATTGGAAGGTCTTGATACTCGCGAGCTGCGCCGAGGGCACCACGCCATTGAGGATTTCATCCGCGAGCGCATTGAAATTCGCCGTCGTGAACGCGCCGTTGAGTTGCTTGTTCAGCTCGTCGTAATAGATCGGCGCAAACGTCGGGTTCTTGATGACCGAGTTCATCACCGACGGCCCGTTGCCCGAGGCATCGTCCTGATTCACCGCGCGGAAAAGCCCGTGCTGCGTGGGCGTCGGCACTGTGTCGCCCTGCCCGCAGATCGTGTCGAGATCGTAGGGCACGAGATGCGCGCGCGGATCGGTGATGCCGAAATAGACGTAGAAGTCGTCGCCGTAGCCGTTGGAAATATTCGTCTCGCTGTTATCCACGATCGTCTCGACCGCGAAGAAGCGCATCCACTGCCGGACATTTGCGTGCGCCTGCACCCCAGCCTCGTAGCCCGCATCGTAGGTCGTGTTGAAGCTCGCGTCCGAGTGCCCCTTCGAGCACGCGAGGCACAGGGCGATCAAGTCGCTCCAGTCGTTCTCGCTCGAGTTCGTGTGCTTGAACCACACCGGCTGGTACGACACCGGATTGTTGTCGATGTAGGAGAAATCGCCCTGCTGCGCATTCGAGTCGAGACGCTGGCTCCGGTAAAGATTCCCCGAGCTATCGAGCGGATAGTGATGATTCGTAAAGTCGCTGTTCTGCACTTCATTCGCGCAGTAAAAACCAAAGTCTGGCGAGCCACCGCCGCCCGTCGGATCGACGTTGTTCACGCGCAACTGCGCCTGCCGCGAGTCCGGGCTGGCGAGCCCCGCCGCGCGGAAAAGCGCGCTACCGAAAAGCTGCGAGTGCGTCTGCTGTGTGTTGAGATTCAGCGACACGACGCCCTTCCACGTCACATCGTTTTCGAAGCTGACATTAAAACTCTGTGGCTGGCGCGAGCGGCTGCCGTGGCCGCGATTGCGCACGCCTGCGAGGTAGCGCAATTCTTTGCTCGTCCCGTCCGAAGTGATCCACGTCGCATTCATCCGCGCATGGCTCTCCGTCTGGTCGGTCGTCGCGAACGGAGCGGCCGGCGTGTTCGTGTTGATCTGCGTCAGTTCCGCCTTATCCACCGCGCGCATGATCATTTTGTAAAAAGGCATCGCTCCCGCGAAAACGGTGTCATCGACTTGGTAGAGACAATTGCAGAACTGTCCCGAAACCAATGAAGCGTTGAGCGCAGGTGCGGGCCAGGTCCGGGTGCGCGCGCCTGAATCCGTGGCCTGCACATAAAATTCGACGATCGTGTTATTCGGCTGCGCCGGCAAAAACGCGCCGTAGATGCCATCGTTCGCGAGCGCGTCGCCGTGCGTGCCATCGTCGAACATGGCCGCGCTCGTGAAACCCGCCGCGCCATCATTGCGATAATGCACGTTCACGGTATTGCCGGGCAGCGTGCTCACGATCTGCGCGGTGACGGCGACCTGCTCGCTCGAAGTCGGCACGAACGGGAACTGCGATACGCCAAGGATGAACGGCGCGGTATTTGACGCGGCGATGCTGTTTGCTGCGCCCGGCGTCCCGTTTACCGCGGCGCTCGGTCTCCAGTTCTGGCCGAGGTTATTGTCGAGCAAGACGTTGATGAGTTCGAGGGATTTGCCAAACCCGTCCGCCGCGCTGTCCCAGCTCCAACCTTTGTGGCCGAAATCAGCGACGATGTCCTGCACGCGCACGGCCCACTCGCCGTCATCTGCGTAGCTCACGGTGTCGCGCGTGACGTTCAAATTGTCCGCCAGGACGACTTTGTTCGCGCTGTTGCTGAGGATGCCGCTGTTCGGCAGCGTCTGCCAGCCGGTCGAGGCGACGTATTTCGTGACCGCCGGATACTTCGCGTGAAAGACCGCCGGGTTCGCCGTGACGACGAGGTAATCGCCTGCCAAAATGCTCGTGCCGACGGGGAAAGTGTAGGAGACGCCGTTGGTAAATTTCCATCCGCTCAGATCCACCGAAGACGCGCCGGTATTGTAGAGTTCGATGTATTCCTCCGTCGTCAACTCTGACGACGGGTGATACATGATTTCATCAATAATCACATCGCCCCGGAGGGCGGCGGAGAGAGCGAGAAACAGTGAAGCAGCGAAGAAGCGGGCGGAAGTCATGATCGGGCAGGGGATTTCGAGGAATGATCGAGATTCACTATGTTCCGCGCGCAAGGCGTCCGCACCGGGTTTCTCACTTACAATCGTGTCATCTGGCTTGCGGGAATCCGGGAGGGATTTGTATGCATCCGGCACCGGCCGATCGTTCACTTTTCCGGGTGGACTTCGATCGAGGACGCACGGTGCTTTTTCGAGTCGGCGCGGTAGGCCGGAGAAACACGGGAAGGGGTGAGCACCGATCCTGCTAGAAACAGGACTGCAACCAACGAAATCCCAACATGAATAAGACCCGCATTCTGGCAGTGGACGATGAGCCGAACCTTTCGGATCTCGTTCGCCTTTTTTTAGAAAGAACCAAACGCTTCGAAGTCCGCACTGAGAATCGTCCTGGCAATGTCCTCGCCGCCGCCCGCGAGTTTCGCCCTGAAATGATCCTCCTCGATGTCGATATGCCCGGTCAGGACGGCGGGGAAGTCGCCCGCGAAATCGAGGGCGATCCGATCCTGCACGGCACGCCGATCCTCTTTTTCACTTCACTGATTTCACCGCTGGAAGCAGGGGACCGCATCGTAAGGCGCGGTGGCATGCGCTTTCTCGCAAAGCCACTGAATCCCAAAATTCTCGTGAACATCATCGACGAAGTTTTGGCGGAGAAAGCCGTCACCACATAAGTCCCCAGACTTCATCGCGTCCTGTCCCTGGACGGGCGGCGCGAGGACCGGGGCTTCCCATTTTCCCATGAGTGAGATGCTGCAGACGGCGCGGGTGCTGATCGTGGATGACAACGTCGCGAACATCTGCCTGATGTCGAATATCCTGAATCGGCTTGGCTTTCGTTTCATCGAAAGCACGACCGATCCGCGGGAGACCTTCGGCCTGCTCGATCGCTTCAAGCCGGACCTCATCATGCTCGATCTGAACATGCCGCATCTCGATGGCTTCGCGGTGATGCAGCAGCTCAGCCGACTCATTCCGCGTGAGACTTTTCTGCCGATCCTCGTGGTGAGCAATGAAGCATCCGGCGAGACGACGCGGCGCGCGCTGGCATCTGGCGCGGCGGATATTCAGGCGAAGCCGTTCAACGCGTCCGAGCTTTTCATGCGGGTGCGAAATCTCCTGCAAATGCGCTTCATGCACCGGCAGCTTCAGAATCAAAACGAGACGCTGGAGCTGAAAGTCGCGGAGCGCACGCGGGAGCTCCGCGAGGCGCAGCATCAAGTCATCGCGCATGAGCGGCTTCGTGCGTTCGGCGAAATGGCGGGCGGGATTGTGCATGATTTTAACAACGCGCTGATGTCCGTGATCGGATACAGCGAACTGCTTCTCCACGACGACGAGCAGCTTTCCGACGTGCCGACGACACGCCGCTTCTTGAAGATCATCAACACGGCGGGCCAGGACGCTTCGCACGTCATCAGCCGGCTGCGCGATTTTTACCGCCCTCGCGAGGCGATCGACCTTTGTGCGCGCGTGGATCTCAACGAGATCATCGAGCAATGCGTGCCGCTCACGCAACCGAAATGGAAAGACCACGCGCTCGCCGAAGGCCGCCAGATCGTGCTCGTGCTCGATCTCGGAAAGTTGCCCGCGATTTCCGGCAACGCGTCGGACTTGCGCGAAATTTCGACGAACCTCGTCTTCAACGCCGTGGACGCGATGCCGCACGGGGGCAAGATCACGCTGCGTAGTTATGTGGAGGCGGGCGCGGTGGTTTTTGAAGTGATCGACTCCGGCGTGGGCATGACGGAAGAGGTGCGCCAGCGTTGCCTCGAACCGTTTTTTTCCACGAAAGGCGAGAAGGGAACGGGGCTCGGACTGTCGATGGTGTTCGGCATCGTGAAGCGGCACGAGGGAAAGGTGGAAATCGACAGCGTGGAGGGGAAGGGGACGACTTTCCGCATCCGCCTGCCCGCTCAGATCGCGACGCAGGATGTGCTGGATGAGGATGATTTTGAACTGGGCCGCTCGCTCAGCGTGCTCGTGGTGGACGACGAACCGATCGCGCGCGACGTGATCGCGCGGTATCTCGTGACGGACGGGCATCGCGTCGTGAC
>JANLQB010000031.1:0-1552 GCA_031367565.1 Verrucomicrobiota bacterium | reverse complement strand
GCGTGCCGAGCAGCGTGACGACTCCGGTGATGACGAGCAGCAGCAGCCCGAGCCCCATGATCGCGCCCCAATGCAGCGGCTCGCCGTACGCGATATTCGTCTCGCTGCCGCCGAGTTTGCTCGTGAGCGTTTGCCCCGCTTTGAGGAGCGATGCGTGCAGGTTGTTATCCTGCCGACCGACGACCAGGAAAACGGCGATCGTCTCGCCGAGCGCGCGTCCGAACGAAAGCAGCATCGCCGCGCCGATGCCGCGTCGCGCTTGCGGCAGGCTGACGCTCCAGATCATCTCCGAATGCGTGAGCCCGAGTGCCCGCGCGGCGCGGCGTTGCGCGGAAGGCACGGCGCGCAGCGCGTCATCGGTGAGCGTGACGATCGTCGGCAGGACCATCACGGCGAGGAGAATCCCGGCGGTGAGCAGTGTATCGCCGCTCAGCGGCTCGAAGCGCGCGAACGTATCGTACACCCAGTCGCGCAGCAGTAGGATGCCGAGCAGGCCATAAACGACGGACGGCACGCCCGCGAGCAGCTCGACGAGCATCTTCACCGCGAGCCGCGCACGCTTCGGCAAATACTCCGCGATGAAAACCGCCGCGCCCAAACCGATCGGCGCGGCCAAAATCAGCGCGACCGCGGCGACGACCAGCGTGCCGTAAATCATCGGCAGTGCGCCGAATTCGTGCTGACGAAAAAACCACTTCGAGCCCGTGAGGTAACCCGCGCCTTCCTGCCGCCAAACCGGCCCGCTCTGCCACGCGAAGACACCCACGAGCAGCGCCAGCGTCGCGAGCGCGACGAGTGAAAACAGCCAGGAGAAAGCGCGCGTCATGGGCGCATGTTACTTCGCGAGCGCCTTCAGCGGCAGGTAGCCGTGCTTTTTCACCAGCTCCTGTCCGCGCTCGCTGAGCATGAAATCCACCAGCCTCTTCGCGTCGTCCTTCGGCTCTCCATTGGTGAGGATGAAGAGCGGGCGGCTCATCGGATATTGGTGCGTCGCGATGTTTGCTTCGGTTGGCTCGACTGCCATTCCGTCGTCGCCGACGAGCGCGAGCGCGAAGACCTTTTTCCCATCCGCCCACGACGACGAAAGCTGCGACATCGCGCCGCGCGTGCTGCCGACTTTGGTGCGCGTCTCCTCGTTCCCACCGACTTCGGGAAAGCTCACCTGCGGGGCCGCCTTCGGGCCGCCGTAAATCCAGTGGGCGAAGACTTCCCACGTCCCGCGCCCCGGCTCCTTGTTGAAAAAAACGATGCGCTGCGGCTTGCCGCCCGCGTCTTTCCAGTTCGTGATCTTGCTTTCGTAGATGTCCTTCGCCTGCGCCTTCGTCAGCGTGCGCACGCCGCCATCCCACACGTCGCGCGCCACGATGAGCGCCACCGCGTCCTCCCCGATGTGGATCTCCCTGAAGTCGCACTGCGGATACTTTTTCCGGTCGTCATCGCTCACCGGCTTCGAACTCATGCCAATCTGCACCTGGCCTTCGGCAAGCATCGAAATGCCGCCGCTGCTCCCGCCCTGCGTATCCACCTGGATGTCCATTTTCTTTTCCGCGCG
>JANLQB010000772.1:0-2983 GCA_031367565.1 Verrucomicrobiota bacterium | reverse complement strand
TCCCAGCGCACGAGTTGGTCATTCACGAGTACGGCGGTGCCGTGCTCGCCGATGATTTCGATGCGCAAATCGGAGCCGGGATACGCGGAAGTGGCCGCCTCAATGGTGCCGAGTGCGCCGTTTGCGAAGCGCAGCGTGGCGGCGACGGTGTCTTCGGCCTCGACGCCGGGGTGCGCGAGCGTGGCGGAGAATGCGCTCACTTCTTCGGGCAGGCCGGCGAGCCATTGCAGGAGATCGACGGCGTGGATGCCTTGATTCATCAGCGCTCCGCCGCCATCGAGCTTCCACGTTCCCTTCCACGGTGAACTCGAATAGTAGCGCTGCTCGCGCCACCATTTCACGTAAGCGCTGCACAACGTCAGCCGCCCGAAACGCCCCTCGTCGATCGCGCGTTTCAGGAGTCCCGCGCCCCTTCCGAGTCGCTGTTGAAAGACGCCTGCAAGCACGCCGCCGCCGCGTTTTTCCGCGGCGAGGATGCGATCAACCGCATCAAGGCTGATTTCGAGCGGCTTCTCGCAGAGCACGGCTTTTCCTGCTTCCAGCAAAGGCACGGCGGCTTCGGCGTGCGCGCCGCTTGGCGTCGTGATGCATACCGCTTTCACCGCCGGATCGCGGATGATTTCCTCCAGACTTTCCGCTGCGCGACAGGCATACTTTTTTGCAAAGGCGGAACGCGATTCCGCACCGCGCGAATACGCCGCGACGAGGCGCGCTGCGCTGTTTCCGAGGATCGCGCCCGCGTGGACATCGGCGATCGCGCCCGTGCCGATGATGGCAAATCCGAGGGGCTCATTCATGGTCGTGAAAGGGGCGGGAACTCATCGTAACCCGATTCAAACCAGACACCCGCAGCCGGGGGAAGCAGGATCCGCGAGCGGCCGAAGATCAGCGACGGCGGCGACGCAGCAGGGTGGCCGCTCCGGCAAAAAAGAGCATGACCGAGCCGGGTTCGGGGACGGCGATCAGCGCAACATCGTTGCCGCCGGTCTCTGAGATGGTGAAGACATCGGCCGTGTAGCTGATGCGAAAGAGCTGGCCGGAGACGGAGAATTGCGCGCCTTGGGCCAGACCGTTGAAAGTGCCGGTGATGGCGTCGGCACCGTCGTTCAAAATAACAAAGAACATATCGTCCATCTTGATGCCGGTGCCGATCGTGAGGGCCAGTGCGCCGCCATTCAGCGTCAGGGTGCCGGTGCTCGTGGCCCCAGTGCCGGTGCCGACTTTCATCTGATCGTAGTCCGTCCCCGCGACGGGAGAGAGGCCCGCGCCATGACCGAGTTCGAGCGAAAAGGTGGAGCCGGCTGCCAGCACGAGGCTGCCTTTTGAGGTAAAAATTCCCGGGCCATTTCCAGGAGCGAGCGTGGCACCCGAGTTGATGGAAAGCGGTCCGCCGGTAATGCCGGTTCCGCCAATGCTGCCAGCGTTCACGATCGTCGCGCCGGTGTAGGTATTCGTCGTCCCGTTGATCGCGAGGCGGCCGGTTCCTGTTTTCGTGATCCCGAAAGAGCCACTGATCGTGCCTTGGAGGAGGACGTCGGTATTCGTGCTGATCGTCGCGGCTCCCGTGAGGGTCACGGCTCCATTGAACCGGGCGGCGTAGCCGTTCGCTCCATTGACCGTGAGTGTTTGCGCGCCGATCGCCAAAGTGCCAAGGGCAACGGTATTGCCAGAGCTTGCGCCGCCAGGCAAACGATCCAGGTCGATGGTGCCACTTGCGGAAACAGCGATGTTGTTTCCAAAGGCGAGCGTGCCGTTACTGCCAGTTCCGTTGTCGTGGATCCTCAAGGTGCCGCCGGTGCCATTGAGCGTCACCAAACCGGTCCCGAGTGCGCCCGCGACGTTCATTTCCAGGATGCCTCCGCCGATGCTCGTTGAGGAGAAGCTGTTCCCCGTTCCGAAGACGACGGTGCCGGCACCAGTTTTGACGAGTGACCCCGCGATTTTACCTGCGCCACCGATCGTGTAGGTGCCGGTGGTCGCGCTGACCGTCGTGGTGATCGGCGTGACATCGGCCGGGACCTGGATCGTCGCCGAACCATCCTGACTGAATGCAATCTCATTTCCATTTGCAAATCCGGCACCGGTCGCGCCATCGAGCCAATACTGATTTGCCGAGACTTCGAGCACGCCGCTATTTGGCAACCCACCGACGGTGTGCGCGAGATTATAGACGAGTCTCGGGATGGCGGTGAAGGAGATGGAGAAATCGTCGATGCCTTGATGTCCATCCGAACCGCCGAGATTGGTATCCACCCATCGGAACATGAAAAACTCGCCAGCTTTGAGCAGCAAGTTCGGATCGGCAGACAGGAGCGTGCGGTTGTCGGGCGTTAAGTTCCCATCTTTCGCGGTGGCGACCGGCGTGTTGGCAGTCGTCGGCGAATTCCAATTGAGCGCGGCCGGCGCGGCGGTGAAAGTGCCGACATTCGCCGTCGGGGCACTGGCTCCAGGCTCGACATCGTTAAAAGTCGTCGCGGATGTTTTGGTGAAGGTGACCCATTGTTCGGCGAGCCCTCCGGCCGTGTCATTCGACCGCCACAGTTCACCAGCGAAGGAGATGTTCGTGATATCAAGAGTCCGCCCGGAGGTGTTCTGAAAAAGGACACCGAACGCGATGTTCGCAAAACCGCCCGTGCCGGTCGCTTTCGATCCCAGCGCCCGATCCGCTGCGCTTGCGGCTCCGAGATTCAGCAGACCGGTCAGTGCCGAGTTCGTTCCATCCGAGATGGTGAGATTTCCATCCGCCGTGGCGTTGGCATTCATCCCCACGAACCAGCCGGGAATCGTCGTGTTATCCACCCACGGGATCGTCGTCGTGCCCAGACTGTCAAAGTTCTGCGTGTAAGTCGTCGATCCCGTTACCACGATCTGGCCCTGGGCGGGAGTGTCCGTGGCGAGCGCCGCGAGGAGGGCGGCAGCTCCTGCGGTGAGAATGCGGCGCGATGATTTCGAGGGGAGCTGCGTGTGAGGCGTGTGAGGTTTG
>JANLQB010000764.1:0-2879 GCA_031367565.1 Verrucomicrobiota bacterium | reverse complement strand
TTATTGAAAGCTGTGCGGACCCTGCCGGAAGTTATTCGCAGATTTACGCAGGCGTGGAACCCTGCTCTGGCCAATGAAGAACCGGCTTTGGGGCACTTGTTCACACGCTTAAGAAGAAGAAAGAATGTCGTTAAATTTTTCTTTCTTACATAAGAGGTGTGAACAACCCGGATTTCGCTCGGCAACCTTGTCTGCTCACTCACTTCCCGATTCTCTCATTTCATGAAAACGCTTCCCCTTTTTCTTTTCACCATGTGCGCCACTGTCACTTTTTCTCACGCCGCTGAATCACCACTGTATGCGATCCCGCTGAAGGACATCGACGGCAAGGCGACCTCGCTGAAGGCTTATGAGGGGAAAGTGATGCTGGTGGTCAATGTGGCCTCGAAATGTGGCTTCACGACGCAATACGAGGGCCTAGAGGCGCTCTGGCAGAAGACTCGCGACCAGGGTCTCGTGGTGCTCGGCTTTCCATGCAACGACTTCGGCTCGCAGGAGCCGGGCACGGAAGAAGACATCAAGACGTTCTGCTCGTCGAAATTCAACGTGACGTTCCCGCTTTTCTCGAAGCTGCATGTGAACGGACCAGAGCAGCATCCGCTTTATGAAACGCTATCGGGGAAGAGTTCGCCGTTTCCGGGGCCGGTGAAGTGGAACTTCGGGAAGTTTCTTGTCGGGAAGGACGGGAAAATCCTCGCGCGTTTTGATTCCGGCGTGAAACCGGATTCGGCGGAGTTGAAGGCGGCGATCGACGCAGCGTTGGTGGCGAAATAAAACGCTCAGGATTCTTCTGACGGATCGAATCCGTCGAAGACTCGGCCCAGCAAGACGACGCCCATGCTGGCCTCGATGCTGAGCGTGATCGTGGCAACTCCGGCGCCCGCGAAGATGGCGATTGCGGATGCGCCGAGCATTTCAGCGGACATCCACGCCACTCCGCCGAGGATGGCTGCGGGGATGAGCGCGAGGAGCAGCGCGAGAAGTTGTCCGAGCGCGGTGATGATGCGCAGACCCATCGTTTCAAGGCCGGGTGTGACGGCTTCGCCGGACTTGAACCACGCGGGAAAAAGCAGTGTGGCGGCGGTGGGGATGATCATGAGCGTGAGATTGATCGCGGGCACGAGCAGCGCGATGGCGCAGGCGGCGATGGGGAGCAGTTGGCGTTTTGCTTCTGGCAGTTCTGGCACGGAAGAAATGCTCATGACGATGATGATGAGCGCGAGGATTTGCAGCGCGGTGCAGCCGAGCACGGGTCCGAGCAATTCACCGAGCACGATTTTCCATCCGGGGATGGGGAACGTTTTGAGCAGGTCGATCGCGAGGAGATCGCGGCGCACGGCTCGCGCGCCGTGGGCGGCGTTGGTGAGGGTGACCATCAGGAAAACGGAAATGGCGACGATCGCGATGATGACTGGGGCGATGGGCCAGCGGCCGGAGGGTGCAAGGGCGGAGGTGATAGCGAGTGCGAGCGCGCCGCCGACGAGCCATTGACGGAGCGAGCGTCTGCCACCGGAGGAAAGTAGGTGTTTCCAAACAAAAGATACGGGCTCGAATCCGGTCGGGCCGAGGCGAAAGGCCGGGATGTTTGCGGAAGGTTGAGCCTGCTTCACACGCAGGTCGCCACTACGCCGTGCGGCGAGAAAGGCGGCCCGTTTTTGCGAGAAAGCGACGGAGGCTTCCTCGAAAGAAACGTGGGCGCGGATGACCCAAAAATAATGCAGCCCCATGACGCTGAGCGCAGCGGGGAGGGCGGCGAGAAACGTCGTGAAATCTAAGGCAAACCACGGCTGCACCACGGCGCGGAAAGGCAGCAGCAGCCAAGGCGCAGGGCCGGCGTGAAGAAGCGCACGCAGCCAGTCGAGCGATTCGTGGGAGTCGGTGAATCGTGGAAGATTTGGCGTCGCGATTTTCCAAAAATAGATCGCGCCGGCAAAGGTAAGAACGCCCGCGATCACGGCGGCGCGGCGTTTCCAATCGGAGAGGCCGCGCTGGGTGAGTCGTTGGAGCGCGAAGGAGGCGCCGAGACGATGCATTTGCAGCGTGGAGAAGATGATCCACCATCCCGCGAGGTGCATCCACACCTGCGGGCCGAGCGAGGCGCGGCCGGTGATGAGCGTCATCACGAGCGAGAGGAAGAGCAGGGAAAGCTGGGTTTTGAGGAGCTTGAAACGGATCAGCGTCGGGCGATCGAGCGGCGCGGGAAAAAGCCACGCGATTTCGGCCTCGGTAAAATGCAGTGCCGCCCGCGAACCGGGCCAAAGCCAGGAAAAGATGATGACTACGCCAAACAAAACGAGCGATCCGATTTCCACGCCGAGTTCGCCGATCGGGATGGCCGGGACTTCGCGCGAAGGCGGTCCGCCTCGGATGAGAAAGCGGAAAAGGTAGAAGTAAAAATACAGCGCGCCGAAGAGAGCGCCCGCGAGATATTTTGGCTGCTTCAGGCGGCGCAGGCGGAACGCGATCGCATTCACGAGCGACCGCGAAACGAGGTAGATCAGCGCGCGATTCATTGTCCCGCGTCGTCGCCCGCCAGCCGCATAAAGACTTCCTCCAGACTCGCATCGCCGTGCAGCGCGCGGATTTCCGAGAGGGTGCCGTGCGCGATCTTCACGCCGCGTTTTAAGATGAGCACATGTGAGCACACTTCCTCCAAAAGATGCAGCAGATGCGAGCTGATGATGATCGCCGCGCCTTCCTGCGCGCGCCGCACAATGAGGTCCTTGGTGCGGCGAATTGCGAATGGATCGAGGCCGGTGAGCGGCTCGTCGAAAAACATGACTTTTGGCGAATGCAGAAAGCCGCAGGCGAGCGCGACTTTTTGCTTCATTCCGCGCGAAAGTTCACCCGGAAGCAGGTTCGATTTTTCAGTCATCTCC
>JANLQB010000992.1:0-16357 GCA_031367565.1 Verrucomicrobiota bacterium | reverse complement strand
CCTACTCGATCGGATATTTCCGCAGGCCCGAGAGCTGGCCGGCGATGCGGTAGAGGAAGAGGGGGTTGTTGATGAGGTAACGTTTGGCCAAGCGGCGCGGCTCGCAGCACATACGGAAGAGCCACTCGAGACCCGCGCCTTGAATCCAGCGGGGAGCCTGCCGCACGCGACCGGAGTGGAAGTCGAAGGCCGCCCCGACCCCGGCCATCAGCGTGACCTCGAGCTGCGGCAGGTATTCCGCCATGAAACGCTCCTGCTTTGGCGTGCTGAGGCCGACCCACATCAGGTCGGGCTGCGCGGCGCGGACTTTTTCGGAAAGCTCGCGCTTTTCGTCGGCATTCAGCGGGCGAAAGGGCGGGGTGTAGGTGCCCGCGATTTGCACGCCGGGGAAACGCGCTTCGAGCTTCGCCTTCAACTCCTCCGCGACTCCCGGCGCGCCGCCGTAGAAGAAGTGTTTGAAATTCACCGTCTGCGTCGCGGCGAAGACCTCAAACATCAAATCCGGCCCGTACACGCGCTGGACTCCCGGCTTCACATAATGCCGCCCGAGCCAGACGAGCGGCATGCCGTCGGTCGTGTTGAGGAAGGATGCGTTGAGGATTTGGCGGAACGCAGGGTCGTTTTGCGCCTCCGTCACGCCATGCACGCCGGTCACGCAGATGTAGCCTTTTCGCCGGGCGCGGGCGGCTTCCAGGATGGCCTCGGTGGCGATACGCAGATCCATCGCGCTCACGGAAACGCCGAGCACGTTGAAGCGGGGGATGGTGGAAGCGGGTTCGTTCACAGAGCGCGGGAAGATGGGCAAAGGCCGGACATTTTTGAACCTAGAACTTTGCTGCGGGCGAAAATCGCGCCTACTATCCGCCCCATGTCCTCCAAAACTGCTCCCGTCGCCCCGACGCTTGGACTCGGTGAAGCGTTTTCGCGTTTCGGAAATTGGTGCGCCGCGCAGCCCGCGCAGGCCGCGCTGCTCTTCGGGAGCCTGGCGACGTTGGTGTGGTTTTTCTTTTTCGTCCACATCTGGGTCAGCGGGGCCGAGACGACATACGTGTGGGCCATGAAGGCATGGAGCCACAAGTCCGGTGAGCAGTACCACGGACGCTTCGTGCCGCTCGTCTCGATCTTCCTCATCTGGTATCGCCGGGATCGCTATCTCGCCGCGCCAAAGAGCAGCTCGAATTGGGGCCTGCTCTGGGTCGCCATCGGGCTGATGAGCTTTGTCGTCGGAGCGCGGTGTCTTCAGCCCCGGTTTGCCCTTGTCGCGATCCCGTTCCTTTTCTATGGAGCCACTCTTTTCCTGTGGGGCCGCCATGTCGCGAGGCTGGCGCTGTTCCCCTGCGTTTTCCTGATTTTCATGCTGCCTTTTGCATCGCTGGAACAGGCGACCTTCAAGCTGCAATTCCTCATTACCGGCGCGATCGGTTTCGCGGCGAATCTCATCGGCATCACCGTTCAAACCGTCGGCACCACGCTCACCGCGCGGGATGGCACCTTCAATTTCGAGATCGCCGAGGGATGCAGCGGCGTCCGTTCGCTCTCGGCCATGAGCATGCTCACCGCCGTCTATGTGCATCTCACGCAGGACCGGCTGTGGAAGAAGATCTTCATCTTCGGCGCCTCGTTACTCTTTGCGATTTTTGGAAATATCGGCCGCCTCTTCACGATCCTCATCTTCGCGAAATACATCAGTCCCGAGATCGCCGGCGGCCTTTACCACGACTACTCGGGTTTCCTTTTCTTCCCCATCGCCGTCATGGGCATGACGGGCTTCAGTCGTCTCGTGAACATGGATTGGAAGAAAATTTCCGACAAGTGGACGAAGAACAATCCGCCCCGCCCGGATGACTTTACCAAGGAGGAAAACAAGCCTTCCGCGAAACCCGGCGCCCCTATCTCGTATGACTACTAGCCGACTGGCCATCCTCCTCGCCGTCCTGCTCGGCGGGCTGAGCGCCATTTTTCTGCTTCCCGCGCAGGATAAATTTCAACAACCGACCGGGATCGACCTCGAACTGCCCAAAGCCGTCGGCGGCACCTGGCTCGGCAGCGATCAGGCCGTCTCGCCGAAGGAACACGAGGCCCTCGGGAAAGAGACCGAGTTTTCCCGAAAGGTTTACAAAAACGCCCGAGGCAGGCTGCCTGACAGCGGCGATTTCGTCCAGGCATCGGTCGTCCTCTCCGGTCGGGATATGAACACCAGCATCCATCGCCCCGAATGGTGTCTGCCCGCGCAAGGCTGGACGATCGAGAACTCCAGCAAGACGTCGATCCTCATTCCGGATCGCGGAAAACTCGTCGTGACCCGGCTCAAAAACATGCGGTTTATCCCCAATAAAGAAACCGGCAAACCGCTAACCGATAAAGACGGCAACAAGGTGATTCTCCGCAATCTCGACTACTATTGGTTCGTCGGATACGACACCACGACCGAGTCCCACACGACCCGCAACCTCATCGACATCACCGACCGCCTGCGGCACGGCTACAATCAGCGGTGGGCTTTCATGACCGTCGCCGCCAACGTCACGGACAACCTGCAAACGGACGGTCTTGATGAAAAGGAAACGGATGAAATGATCGTGGAATTTATCAAGAAACTCGTGCCGTTGACCCATAAGGATTCGGTGAAGCTTCAATAGGCGGCTACCATCAGCGCCGAGGGGATAGGTGGCCTAGATTTACCGACGCGAAAATCGAAATAAATCTGTCAGTCCCGGCGTGAGGTGCAAGCGGGCTCCCTTGGCCTGATTCACGCCGCTAGGTGCGCTCCGCGACCGGCTTCATTCGGAGTTCGACCACGACTTGCTCGTCGCCGCACTGGAAGCCCAGCGAGCGTCGTTCCGAATAACCAGAAGCACCGATACTGAAACTCGGTCCGCGGATGATCCTCGGCATGGTAAGAACGCACGGAAATCCGTCGGCGCAGAGCCGACTCTTCACCGCGCCGACCACCATGTTGCTCACTTCGCCAATGGAATCGTCGATCATCTCGTCGTTCTCGAATTCCTTTTCATCCATGCCCAGCAATCGACTGGCGAGGACCCGAGCGAAGGCGGCGGTCATATGAAGATAAATCACCCCGTTGACCTGACCCATGAATCCCGCCGAGCCGGTGACCCGCAGTTCGCCGGAGGCCTGCGCGTTCGTCGAAACAACGGGTGCCACCTCCGTACCCAGCATGGTCCCGAAGACTTCGACCACGGATGCGTGCAAGAGATCGCGCACTTCTTCGATTTGGTTGGTAGAGATATTCATAGGCTAGACTGCGTTATAGCGGAGGCTGACTTCGGAAAAGCGGGCGGCCGCGATGGGGAAGAGTTGATCGATCTGGCGGTCGGTAGTGCCTAGGCGTTGGGCGACTTCGGGCAAGATGCGGAACGCCTGCGTTTTTCCCGCAAGCTGCGCGTCGATTCGTTTTGCGACTTCATTAGATAGATAGGTGAAATCGCAAACGGCGTCGTTTCCCGCGCCCGGATCGTGTTGGTAGATAATCCCCTGCACGACTCGCGCCGGAAGTTCCCACTGCTGGGCAATCAAGCCGCCGAGTTCGCCGTGATGAACTCCGAGGATCAGTGATTCCGCTTCGCGACGACTGAGGTGATCCACCTCCCGCGCTGCCGTGATGAAGTGAAGGATGTCCGCGCTGAGAAAACGCCCCATCACCAGCTTTCCAATGTCGTGCAAGAGAGCCGCCGTGAAAGCTTCGCTGGGTAGTCTGGTGGTGCAAAACTTCGGCGCGCATTCCGCGACATTCGCCGCCGCCACGGAATGCCTCCACAAGGCACCTTCATCCAAGCCATAGGCTGGAACATCCTGACAAAGATAGGGCCGGGCCCCGGAAGCCACCGCGAGCGCCACGAGTCGGGACGTGCCCATGCGTGAAACGGCTTCCTGCACGGTCGTCACGCGCGTCGCGGTGGCGTTGGCCACACGATTGGCCGCGCGCAGTAACTTCAGGGTCAGCGCCGGATCGTAAGCGATGATCTCGGCAAAGTCCGAAAGGTCGCACTCCGGGTCCGCCGCCATCCGGGCGAGCCGCACGGTGCTGGCGGGAAAGGGAGCGAGCTCGTTCGCCTGTTCGATCAGGCGGTTGAGATCGATCATACGCTCTTTACCCGGAAGCAGGTTGTCTTTTCCACGACCACCCTCTCAAAGGCATCGTCGAGATTCATGGTGGTCTCGGCCCCACCGAGGAGAAGGTATCCTCCGGGTCGTAATACCTGCCGCACTTTGGCCAGGATCGCCTTCTTCGTCTCGACGTCGAAATAGATGAGCACATTGCGCAGAAAAATGACATCGAGCGGCGGCATGTGGTGCCAGTCTTTCACTAAATTCATCTCGCGGAAATCCACGCGCTTGCGCAGGTCTTCGCGGAATTCCCATTCCGCCCCCTGCCGAGTAAAATACTTCACGAGAAGCGGAGCAGGCAGGCCGCGATTGACTTCGAGTTGGCTAAAGCGACCGGCCTTGCACCGGGCAAGCACTTCTAGACATAGATCGGTAGCTAAATAGCTTAGTTTCCATGATAGCAATTCCGGGAAAGACTCCGCGATCGTCATCAAAACGCTAAATGTCTCCTGCCCAGTGGATGCTGCACCGCACCAAAAGTTCAGTTGCCGGTCTGTTCCGCGCTGTTTGATGAGGTCAGGAAAGATCGTCGTTTTGAGAGCGTTGAATGGATGAATATCGCGAAAAAACGATGTCTCGTTGGTGGTCATTGCGTCCAACGTCTTCTTCCACAACTCGCCCTTCGGATTCGCGCGGAGTCGCGCCACGAGTTCTTCCAAGGATGGGAGGTTTTCCTTACGCGCTAGCGTCTCAAGTCTGGATTCAACCAAATATTCCTTGCCGGGCTCCACCACGATCGCCGCCTCGTGGCGGATATAGGCTCTGACGTAGTCGAAATCGACGGTTGTCATAGCGCTTTGACCAAGGCTCCCAGCGGCTTCGGCGTCATCGCGACTCGTGGGCGCGACCTGCTGGTCTCGAAACGCTGGTTGATCTCATCTGCCAGCTCGTTTAGCGGCAACATCTTGTCCGCAAGACCTGCCTGAAACACCGCGCCGGGCATTCCCCAAACGATGCTCGTCGCTTCGTCTTGCACGAGGATCGTTCCTCCGGCTTCCCGGATGAACTGGCATCCCACCAGGCCATCCTGACCCATGCCTGTCAGGACGACCGACAGGGACCGCGCGCCATAGACTTTGGCGATAGAGCGAAACAGCACGTCAACCGCCGGGCGGCAGGAGTTCTCGGGTGGTTCGTCGTGAATGCGCAGGCGAACGCCATCCGCTGCCTTCTCGACAGCCATGTGTGAACCTCCCGGAGCGATCCAGAGATCCCCAGGCTGTAAGAGCGCCCCGGCTTCTCCTTCACGTCCACGAAACCCGGACGACGCCGAGAGCCGCTCCGCGAGTAATCGCGTGAAGAAGGGAGGCATGTGTTGGACGATGACGACGGGCACCGGGAAATTTGCCATTAACCCATGCAGCAACGCCTCCAACGCATTTGGACCCCCGGTGGAAACCCCGATCGCCAGGATATCCATTGGACCGGAACCCGAACCGCCGGTCGCCGGCTTTCGCGGAACGGGGCAGGAGGTAATCTCTGGAATGCGGCGACAAAGACTCTTGATCTTCGGTGCCAGCTCCCCGCGAATCTGCTCCATCGCCGCCGCGAGCCCCCCGGTGGCCGCAGGTTTGGTCGCGTAGTCATTGGCCCCGAGCGCCAAGGCATCAAGACTTTCCGCGGAGTCGCGCGCCGTCAGGGCGCTGAACATAATCACCGGTAGCTTTGGGTAGTCTTTGCGAATCGCCTTCAGCGTTTGCAGACCATCCATTTCGGGCATCTCGACGTCGAGAATTACGAGATCGGGAGCAAGATGGGCGATCTTCGCGAGTGCGATCTTTCCATCCGCAGCGGTTCCGACCACTTCGATTCCGGGATCGGGAGCCAATGCATCGGAAATCATCCGCCGACTCAACACGGAGTCGTCCACTACCAAAACACGTATCTTGGGCATAACGTCTAGTTCAACCCGAGAATCGCGAGCTTCTCGAGCAGTAGTTCCTTGGTAAATGGCTTCATTAGGTATTCGTTCGCACCTGCCGTCAGGGCGCTTTCTACGTTTTGCATGGAAGTTTCCGTCGTCACCATCATGATCAGGGTGCTGCTGAGCAGCACATTCGCCCTCACGGCGCAGATCAGCTCATAGCCATTCATGATCGGCATATTCCAGTCCACGAGCATGAGTTCCACTTGCTCGCCCTGGTCTAGTCTTTCCAGCGCTTGTAGGCCATCCGCAGCCTCCGTGGTCTCGAAGCCGAGTTCACGAAGCACCTTTCCGAGGATCATCCGCATCGCTTTGGAATCATCGACGATTAGCGCGCGCATCGCAGGTCGTAGAGTGGGTCAGGGAAAAGCAAATTTCGCCCTGGTGGTGGCATGATGGGTTTCCTCATGTCGGGTTCAGCGCCGGTCAGCGAGTTGTTGCAGTTCAGAAGCCATCCGCGCGAGTTCCGCCGACGCCTTCTGGGTATCGTTTGCGCCAGACATCGTGCTCTTCGCGGCTTGGGCAACCCCCGTGATGTTCTGGGCGATCTCGGTGCTGCCCTTGGCGGCTTCGGCCACATTGCGGCTGATCTCGTTGGTCGTCGCGGTTTGCTCTTCCACCGCACTCGCGATCGTATTCTGGAAGTCATTGATCTTGCTGATGATCTCGCTGATCTCCGCAATCGCGGTAACCGCGCTGCTCGTATCCTGCTGAATCGCTTCGATCTTTTGACTAATGTCTTCGGTGGCCTTGGCGGTTTCCTTGGCGAGTTCCTTCACTTCATTCGCGACGACCGCGAAGCCTTTGCCCGCTTCGCCGGCCCTTGCCGCTTCGATCGTGGCATTGAGCGCGAGCAGATTCGTCTGTTGTGCGATGGAAGTGATTACCTTGATGACTTTGCCAATCTCGGCGCTGCTCACTCCCAGCTTTGAGATGGTGGCATTCGTCGATTGCGCCGCGAAAACAGCGGTGGACGCTACCCTGGCCGCCTCCTGCGCACTCTTCGCAATTTCGCGGATACTGGCGCTCATCTCCTCCGTTCCAGTCGCGACTGTCAGCACGTTCTTGCTCACTTGTTCCGCTGCTGCAGACACGACCCCAGCCTGGGCCGAAGTCTCTTTCGCGTTGCTCACCATCAGGTCGCTGTTCGCCGAAAGCTCCTCGGACGCCGCCCCGAGCGAGTTGGCATTTTGCAGGATGGATTCCATCGTCGCACGGAGTTTCGTCTCGCCCACCTTTCGATCGGTGACGTCGGTGGCAATCTTCACTACTTTGAACACCCGTCCCATTTCGTCTTTGACCGGTGCATAGACTGCCTGAATCCACACTTCTTTTCCGTCTTTCGTGAGACGCTTGAAGACGTCGCTGTTACTTTTTCCCGCAGCCAGTTCATGCCAGAATTGCACGTAAGCCGGTGAGTTTGCATACGCGGCATCGACGAATAGCCGGTGATGTCTGCCCACCACTTCCTCGCTTTGGTAGCCCAGAAGGTGGAGGAAATTGGGATTCGCGATGAGGACATTGCCCTTCGTGTCGAACTCGATGTAGGCGTAACTTCCGTCGATCGCGCCGAGCACCCCGCGCATGTTCTGCCGCTCGATCTCCGCAGCGGTGATGTCGTAGCGGACGCCGATGTATTTCCGGGGCTTGCCGTTGTCACCGAGGACCGGCGCGATGACGGCATCGACGTAATAGGGCGTGCCGTCTTTCGCGCGGTTCTTGATGATCCCGCGGAAGGTTTTCCCGCGGCCGATGGTGGACCAGAGTTCCTTGAAAGTCTCCTTGGGCATGTCGGGATGCCGGGTCGTGTTGTGCGGTTTGCCTATCAGCTCTTCGCGGCTGTATTTGGAAATCTCGAGGAACTTGTCGTTGACGCTGATGATGTCGCCTTTGAGGTCCGCTTCCGAAACGATGCTCGTCTGGTTGGTAATATCCGCCATGACGCGAAGTTCCTCGACCTTCTCGGCAAGTTTGTGTTCCTCGGAATTGTCTGACGCGAACGCGACCACCTTGATGGGGGCCCCATCCTGTCCCAAGACCGGGCTGTAGGTGGATCGAAGCCAGACTTCCTTCCCATCCTTGGCGATCCGCCTGTAGGTGCCCGACTGAAATTTGCCCTCACTCAACTCTTTCCAAAAGCGCTTATAATCCGCGCTTTCGCGGGATGAGGATTCGACAAATATACTGTCGTGCTGGCCTTGGATTTCGCGCAGGGTGTATCCCAGACTGTTTAAGAAGATTTCATTCGCCGTGAGGATGGTGCCGTCCATATCAAATTCGATGACGGCTTGGAAACGGCTGATCGCCTCGTCCTTGGACTTCATGACTGCCATCGCATTCCAGTCAATCTGATCCTGGCCAAACGAGGAGTGTAATAGATCGCGCGCTTGATTGAACGCCCGGGCCATCGCACCCACTTCATCGTTGGCACCCTCCGGCACGTCGCGGCTGATGTCCCCGGCTGCGAGACCCAGCACCCCGGCGCTGACCCCGGAAACCCGCCCGACGATGGCGCGCGCAAGCCACCATAGAAAGAGCAGGGTCGCGGTGAGCCCGACCATCATGACGATCAGCGTGATCCGATTGAGATGGTCGGAGCCTCTAAACAGCTCTTGGGGTTCCGCGCGCTCGAAGGTGGTAAAGCCACTTCCGGCGTATCCGTTGGTCGATACACTGCGGGCAAATCCTCCCGGCTGGATGAACCCATGTCCTGCGGCTTTGCTCATCCGCGCATTCGTGCCGTAGGCGTAACCTTCGGTCTTATTTGATTTTTTGGCGGATGTCGCAATCTCTTCCCCTGCTTCGTTGAAGTTATACTTAAATAAATCCGTGGCACGCGGCGTATTCTTCCCGGTCTCGGTAGGATCAAAGTCAATGATCAACCGCCCTTCGGCATCGATGACATTCAATTCCGTCGAGTTCATGCCTTGCGAAGCGACGCGCGAATACTCAGCGGCCACGATGTCTTCGAGCATCGTGCTGTAAAAATAGTTTTGCCAATAGCCGCAAACCTCACCGGTCTGACTGTTCTTGATCGGCGCGGTAAATGTCATCACCCAGTTTGGCGCATCGGCCCCATAGACTTTGGTGACCAGGGCGTTCACCTCAGGTGGCATCACGACCGTGCCGGTCAGGGCTCCCGGCGTCTTGTCGGTCGTGAATTTCATTTCGACCGCGTTCCGGTAGCCCGCGTCGCCCGCCAGACTTTGGCCAATCAGGAGCGCTGCTTTCGAAAGCGGAGCGCCGCTGGCCGAAGCGTCGTTGACGGCGACAATCTTTCCTGCCGGATCGAGGATGACACTTAGACTATAGCATCCGTAGTTTTTGCCGTAGTCGTTGAGAAGGGCCACGAGGTCGGCTCTTTCCTTGTCTGAAAGTTTGGTGAGGTCGCGATGAACCGTGCGGTTTAACGCGAACGCCTGAACGTCTCCGTAGCGTTCAAAGAGGCAGCGATTTATCGCCTCCTGCACGGTCCCCGCCGAGGACGCCAGGGAGGTGAGCCGCAGCGCATCAAGATCGTTGGATTGACTGTGAACCGTCAGATACACGGCCCCGAGAGTGGCGATCAGGAGGAGAGCCACCGGAAGGATGATTTTGGCCCGTAGTCCGGTCGGAAAAGCCCAGCGCGACTTGGAAGACCGCGTCGCGCCGGTTCGAAGATCAGGCGAGAAGTCTTCGTTATATCCAGTCGCGGGTTCTGGCGATTTACCATGGGGATGTTCCCGGGCGTGGCCGTGGGAGCGTCCGTTGGCGGAGGCGTTTCGTGAATGGGATTTTGGTTCGAGATTTCCGCGGCTCGGCGGGAGTTCAGTGTACATATGTGGGCGTTTGTTGGTTAGTTATTCAGTAGGTTTCAAAGTGGGAGGGACACAGACGGCTTTGTCCGTATCCAGGATAAGCAGGAGGCGGTCCGTTAGTTTATAGACACCCTCGACTAGTTGGCGGACGACGCCCTTCAGCGACTCCGGCGTGCTTTCAAATGTGTCGTTGGCGATTTCCAGAACGTCGCCGATTTCATCGACGAGCAGGCTTACGGCTCCGTCATCGGTGCGGACGACGACATTCATCGGAAACTGGTCTGCCGGACGGGCGGGCATTTCAAAACGGCGGCGGAGATCAATAGCGGTCACGATCTGCCCGCGGAGATTGATGAGTCCTTGAATCATGGCCGGAGCGATGGGAACGCGGGTCATTTGTTGGTATCGGATAACCTCTTGCACTTTGAGGACATGGACCCCGAAGAAGTGATCGTTGAGATAGAAGGTGGCGAATTGCTTGCAGTCAGTCATGATGGCGAAACGTTGATGGGTTAGGCGGCGGTTTCGGTGGTGGGTTTTTCTGGGTAGAAGGAAGGGTCGGCGGAGCGGATGACGGCCTGAACGTCGATGAGGTCCGTGACGCGATCCTGGATGACGACGGAGCCGAAGATGCCACCGCTGTGAGCGTGGCGTTTCGCAGTGATGGCTTCATTGACGATGTCATTGATTCGACCCACGACCAGGCCCACGCTTCTACCTTGCTCCGAATAGACCACGACCTGGAATGGTTCATCCCCTTGAGGCCGGGCGCTTCGTTCACCGGGAAGATGATCCGAGACATGGATCAAAGGCAGGATTTGGCCCCGGTAACGCACGACTTGCTGGGCTCCCGAATGCTCGATGGAAGACTGGGGAAACTCTTCCAGCCGGGCGACCACGGATAGCGGGATGGCCATGCGATTCCCACTGCTCACGTCGAAGACGAGTAGGGTCTGCCTTGGGTCAACGGTTTTCCGTCCATGGGTCGCGGACTCGGAGTGGGTGCGGTCGCGCTCTTCGGCGATGACGCTGGCCCGTTGTGCGAGACCGAGAACATCAAGAATCAGCGCGACTTTCCCATCGCCCATGATCGTGGCGCCAGCAAAGCAGGCGACTCCCTTGAGTTGTTTGCCTAGTGGTTTGACGACGATTTCCTCGGTGTCGTTGATCTCGTCCACGACGAGGCCAAAGGGGTGCGTGTCCGCTTGCAAGACAACGATGGTGACGGTGTCGGCTTTGCCGCGAGCAGTGGCGCCTTCGTCGATCTTGAGTTCCCGACCCAGATAGACCAAAGGCAGGAGCTGTCCCCGCAGCCGATAAACCGGCACGCCCTGGATAAAGGCGATCTGCTTTGAGGCTTGCTCCGCTTCCAGGCGGACTAGTTCCAAAAGACTCACTTGCGGGATGGCAAAGCGATCGCCAGCGCAGGTGACGATGAGGGCCGGGATGATCGCGAGGGTGAGCGGGATCTTGATTTTGAGCGTGGTTCCCTGTCCGTGCTGGCTTTGCAAATCCACGGTGCCGCCGATTTTTTCGATGTTCGTTTTCACCACGTCCATGCCCACGCCGCGCCCGGAGACATTTGTGATCTTTTCGGCGGTGGAAAAGCCGGGAAGAAAGATCAGATGCAGTGCTTCGTGTTCGCTCATGCGGGCGGCCTGCTCGAGGGTGATGAGCCCACGCTGGAGCGCTTTTTGTTTCACGCGTTCGCCGTCGATCCCGCCGCCGTCGTCGCTGATTTCGATATTGACCTGCCCGCCTTCGTGGTAAGCGCGCATCATCAGGCATCCCTCCGCGGGTTTTCCGTTTGCGACCCGTGTTTCAGGGCTTTCGATGCCATGATCCACGGAGTTGCGGACGATGTGAGTGAGCGGGTCTTTGATGGCTTCGATGATGGTCTTATCGAGCTCGGTTTCTTTCCCGACCATCTCGACGCGCACTTCCTTCCGGCAGGAAGTCGCCAGATCGCGGACGACGCGAGGCAGCTTGTTCCAGACGTTGCCGATGGGTTGCATCCGCGTCTTCATCACACTGGCCTGGAGTTCAGTGGTGATGAGATTGAGGCGCTGGGAAGTCGCGTGAAAGGAGGCGTCGGAGTATTGGCCGGTGAACTGGAGAATTTGATTTCGGGCGAGGACGAGTTCGCCGACTAGATTCATGAGCTTGTCCAGCAAACCCACGTCCACGCGGATGGTGCTATCGGAGACACCGTTTCCGCGGGCTTCGCCGGCTTCGCTCGCTGCCGGGTCCCGGGGTTGGGGCGCGCGCGGTTCGGGGATGGCGGGCGCAGGGCTTTGCTCTTCCGTCGGGATGGACGAGTTGGGCGCGGCTGCGATGACAGGTTCCTCTTCCTTGATGACTATTTCCGGCGGGGTAGGCGCCGCGGCTTCGGGAGGCATCGGCAGCGGGTCGGCTTCGATCGTTTCCGGGCTGGCTTCCGGTTCCACCGGTGCGCTTTTACCTTCGTTGAGAAGGGTGAGCCTTTCGATGAGTTGGGAGTAGTCGCGGGTTCCCGGATCGCCGGTGGCTTCGATCTGACCGAGCATGAAACGCACGGCATCGACCGTGGCGAGCAGGGCGCTGGTGATTTCGGGGTTGATGGTGAAAAGGCCGTCGCGGAGCTTGCTCAGTAAATTTTCGCCGACATGTGCGACGGCTTCGAGTTTCTCGAAGCCGAGGAAGCCGCTGGTTCCTTTGAGCGTGTGGATCGTCCGAAAGATACTGCCGAGGGTTTCCTTGGAATGAGGATCTTTCTCCAGCGCCACGAGGTCGCTATCGAGACGGTCCAGGTTCTCGTAGTTTTCGATGAGGAACTCTTTTACAATTTCGTCCATGGGTGAGGGCGGTTAAGGGTCGAGGTAAGGGCTGGCCGTTTAGTGCTCGCCGCCTTCGGTCGAGGCTAGTGAGACGAGGTCCGCGTAATTCGCTTCGACGAGGCGGGAGCGCTCGTGCGCTTTCACGATTTCCGAGGTACGCTCTTCAGCGATCTTTTCGAGTGCCTCCATGAGGGCGCGGGTTTGCTGGAGCAGGTGCCACTTTTCCGTGAGCGCGTGCGCGAGCTGGAGTGCCTCAATGTTGTCGAAGGGTTTCTTCAGCACGAGCAGACGGTCGGACTGGCCGATCTTGCCGATCATGTCCACCCATGAGTAGTCGGAGTAGGCAGTGCAAATGACGACCTGTAGATCCGGGTAGATGCTCCAGATTTTCTGCGTCGTCTCGATGCCATCCATGCCGGGCGGCATGCGGACGTCGATGAAAGCCATCGCGTAGGGCCGGCCTTCATCCAGGGCGCGCTGCATCATTTCGAGGCCTTCTTCGCCTTGCATCGCGGAATCGATTTCAAAGGAAGTCGCCGCGATCGCCGGGGAGGCATCATTGAAAAGCGACACCATGGCTTTGTACATCGCCCGATCTAGATCGGCATCGCAGCAGAGGACCTTGCGAAAGTCGGCGTGGATGGCGGGATTGTCGTCGATGATCAGGATACGCGACTTGGAAAAGGTGAAGTGTTCGGTCATAAGTCAGGAGTTAGAGTTGGCGGGTGGAAGAAGAGGTAGTTCGACGGTGAAGGTGGTGCCGCGGCCCGTGCCTTCGCTGCTGACGAGCAGTGCGCCACCCATCTCGCGGGCGGCGAGGGCGCCACTGTGCAGGCCGAAGCCGTGGCCTTCTTTCTTCGTGGTAAAGCCGTGGCTGAAGATGCGGTTCAGATTTTCCGGGGGGATACCCACGCCATTATCCGAGACGGAGATTTTCACCTGTCCGCCGCCGTTGGCCACGCGGAGCGTCAGCCGCTTTTGCGCAGGCTTCGCGGCGTCACAGGCTTCCTTCGCGTTGCGGATGAGATTGACGAGGAGTTGCAGCAGCTTGTGTTTGTCCACTGTCACCTCGGGCACCGTCGCAAATTCGCGCACGACTTCAAAATCGTGTTTGGAGAGCGACTCGCCGTGCATGCGCAGCGTGTCTTCGAGCAGGTCGGCGATGTTCAGCTTCTCGGTGACGCCGGAGACCCCGGCATAGCTCTGCTGCATGGAGACCACATCCTTGATGTGGTCGATGTTTTTTTGCAGTTCGGTAATCTCGCCGACGACCTTTTTGTGCTCTGCCGCGAGATGGGTAGCCAGCGCGTCGAGGAAGCCCACGATTTGTTTCCCTTTGACATCGTGGCTGAGATAGCTGCCTAGATCGGCGTCGTGCTGGCGGAGTAAGGCGACTACTTTCGCGAGGCTGGCGCGTTCGGATTTCATGAGCGCCTCCGCGACCACGGTGGCGGAGACATTCACGCTGTTCAGCACGTTGCCGACATTGTGCAGCACGCTGGTGGCGACTTCCGCCATGCCGGCCATGCGCGAGGTGTCCACGAGCGCCTTGTTTAGTTCCACATTTTTTGCCTCCGACTCTTTGCGCGCGGTGATGTCGCGGGAGACGCAGATGAAATGACTGACCTGACCTTCGGCGTCGCGGACAGACGTGATCGTCAGTTCATTCCAAAAGGCGGCTCCGTCTTTACGGTAGTTGAGAATTTCACCGGAAAATTCGCTCCCCGTGAGCATCGCATCGTGTATGGCCTTCAACGTCTTCGGATCGGTATCCGCCCCTTGGAGAAAGAGGCATTTCCGCCCGAGAAATTCCGACTCGTCGTAACCCGTAATGCTGACGAAGGCAGGATTCACCGAGAGGGTGCGCTGATGGGCGTCGGCGACCAGCACACCTTGGGAGACCGCCCGGATGGAAAGATCGCTGAGGCGCAGGTGATTTTCCGCCTGCACGCGTGCGGTGATGTCCTGCATCGCGCCCGTCATCCGCACGGTGAGGCCGCTGGCATCGCGGAGGAGACACGCGCGGTCGATCACCCAGGCGTAAGTGCCATCATACCGGCGAAAGCGGTATTTGCTCGACCACACGGGTCGTTCGGTCCGAATCGCACTTTCAATGCTCGCGAGAACCGCCGGGGCGTCGTCGGGATGCAGACGCTTTGTCCAGGAATCGAGCTTGGTCCCTGTTTCCACCGATGGGTAACCAAAGAGCGTGGTGACGTTCTCATTCCACCACATCGTCTGCGAGTCGGTATCCCAGTCCCAGATCACGTCCCTGGTCGCCTTGATCACGAGTTCAAAACGCTGGTTCGCGACGCTCAACTCACGGGTGCGTTCCTCCACCCGGCGCTCGAGATCGCGCTTCGCGGCGGCGAGGAGGAAAATGGCGTAACCGATGCCCAGCAAAAGCAGCGCGCAGCCCACGCTGAGCACTTGCCGCGAGCGGTCGCCGAGGCGCACGGCGTTCGCAAATCCCGCCTCGTCGAGCGCACCCAGCTCCAGGGCGCAGGCGTGCGTGGGCAGCGAAACGATCGCCTGCGTCAGCGCCTCGATTTTCGGCTTGTGCGCGAGGATGGACGCTCCGTGCGCGGCGATCGCGCGGACTGGACTGACGTGCGGATGCGCGGGATTTTGGCGCAGCCACTCCGCGAGATTCGCCAGCGATTCGCGGATGGGCAGCAGATGCTCTTCACCGGGATTCAGGCAATAGATCAGCAAGCCCTGCATCAGCCCGTTCAACTGCGCTTCGAGGTCCACGTTTCCACCATCCTGCGCCAGCTCCGCCAGCACTTGCGTGGTCGCGTTGGGCAGGTAGCGGAGCGAATTATTCAGCACCGCATTGTGGCTCTTGAAACTTTCGATGAGCCGCTCCTTTTGCCCCAGCAGTTGGGTGAAATCCCCGAGCTTGTTCGCAAAGGCCGCCCTTTTCTCCGGTAAAATAAAAGCTGGCAGCGTCCCCAAAGTACCGGTCGCCTGGCGCAGCTCATCGAGGGTGGCGGAGAAAGTATCGTAGTCGGTGAGCAGGTCGAAGCGGGCCTGCAGCACATCGTCGCTCAGCGTCGCTTCGGCTTCCTTTAACCGGGTGAGGCCGGCCTCGAACCGCCGATACTCGGCGTAGTCGATCGCGCCTTCCCGCGAGTGAAAAACGAGCCACCCGCCCAGCAGCAGCAAGGCGGGAATCCACCAGCGCGCCGTGGCCTTCACAGCGGATTCCCTCCGAGTTCACCCGTCAGCGTTTTCAGGAAATGCACGATCTGCGCGACATCCTCCGCCGGCAGCGCCGCGCCCAATTGATATTGCCCCATCGCGATCACCGCATCCTCCAGCCGCGCCATCGTGCCATCGTGAAAATACGGGGCCGTCAGCGCCACATTGCGCAGGCTCGGCACTTTGAAAACGAAGCGATCCGACTCCTGGCCCGTCACGTTGAAGCGCCCGTAGTCCGCCTTCGTGATGTTTCCCCGATCGGCGAAATAATCCGCCATCGCCCCGAGCGTCGCGAACATGTTGCCGCCGACATTCACGCCCTGATGGCAGCTCGTGCAGCCGTGGGATTTGAAGACCCGGTAGCCTGCTTTTTCCTCCGCCGTGAGGGCGGAATCGTCGCCCCGAAGATACTTGTCGAAACGTGAATTTGGCGTGATCAGCGAGCGCTCGAACTGCGCGATCGCGTCCTTGATATTTTGCGGCTGAAG
>JANLQB010000930.1:0-1504 GCA_031367565.1 Verrucomicrobiota bacterium | reverse complement strand
GAGCGCGTCACGATTCAGGACGCGGATAAACAGGTCGTTTGGGCCGAACCAAACTTTGCTTCGGAACTGCGAACCGCCGCGAGGATTGGCGCGGTGAAAGGTCTGGCGATCGACTATGCCGCCAACATTTATTTCAGCGATGTGGTCAATGCCTCCAATCATCGTGTGCGCTTGGTTTCCGCGCCGAGTGGACTCATTTCGACCTTCGCCGGTGTCGGTCCGCTGGGTTCCGCTGGTGATGGTGGCGCTGCCGCCTCCGCGAACCTGAATACTCCATTCGGGGTCGTGGTCGATCCCGGTGGCCGGGTGCAAATCACCGATAAGACCAATCACCGCATTCGCGCCGTCAAGTAATGCAACCTCTCAAGGTGCTTCGGCTAACTCTAAACCTATTGAATGATATGCGTCATCTCCTCCTCCTTTCAGCTTGTTACTTCATCGCATTGGGCACTAGTGCTTTGGCTGTCGAAGCCGTCCTGCTCCAAGACATCTCCATCTCGACGAGGCCGGGTGCTCCAGCGCCGGATGGCAAAGCAGCCTATCTGCGCGTCAGCGAGACGGATTCTGCCTTTCTGCTGTTCGACTTCGCTGCGGTCTTGCCCGAGGGCACTACCGCCGATCAGATGGCAAAGGCCACCCTTCGCCTTTGGACGGCAGGCGGCAGGAATGGCGGAGCCTGTACCGCTCAGATGGTGAGTGGTCTGTGGTCGGAGCGGAAGGGCGGAATCATTGCACCCGGCCCTCCACCCGTCATAGCACCTTCACCGGTGGCAGTGGGCGTTTTGAATCAACAGTTTCTGATCATTGATGTGACTTCGCTCGTGAAAGAATGGCTCTCCGGCAAGCAGAACTGGGGGATGGTCATTCGTGGGACAACCCTTGCCGTTGTGCATGACGCGGGCGTCCCAAATGTTGGGCTGGTATCGAATAACCCAATCTCTCCGATGAATCTTTATTTCGACAGCAAAGAAAATCGCCTAACCGGACGCCTGCCCACTTTGCAGATGGTCCTTCGTCTCTGACCCAAAGCAGGGGATTGTTTTAGGAGACGCAAGCGCGGGTCGGCGACGATGCCTGCGGTGGGCTAAACGCCAAATAGGGAAGGGTGTTATTACTTCTCCTCGATGGAGCCGACTATCTCCGGCGCGACGCGCGAGAGGACCCAGAGTGTCGGGATTTCCACGTGACGCGGATTTAGCTTCTGCGGATCGGGGCCGATCATTTTCACGCCGCGCGCGTCGGTGAATTCGATGGGCGATGCGCCGAGCGGGCTGGCGGCGAAGTACATGACTTCCGAGGAAATCGCCTCCGCGTTGGCGACGATGACCGGGCAGACTTCGATGAGGAAGGCGCGCAGCTTTGTGGAGTTTGCGCGAATGGCGGCGAGATCGACGCGGCCTTCGCGAAGTGGTTCGCGCATTTTCACGTGGGCGAGCAGATGGCTCCACGTATCGCTTTTCCCGAGGATGACGGCGAAGGGCGTGACGATGCGCTGGCGGGTATC
>JANLQB010000744.1:0-8964 GCA_031367565.1 Verrucomicrobiota bacterium | reverse complement strand
TGGCAAACCGCCCGCCGAGGCGCTGGCCCGCGTCACGCATCTCGGTATCGGGGCGCATCAGGATGATCTCGAGTTCATGGCGTTTCATGGCATCGCCGCTTGTTTTCACAGCGAGACGGAATGGTTTGGCGGCGTGACCTGTACGAATGGCGCGGGCAGTTCGCGCATCGGCGCTTATCAAAAATACTCCGACGCGCAGATGATGGCGGTGCGGCGTGAAGAGCAGCGGCAGGCGGCGATCGTGGGCCGGTATGCCACGATGATTCAGCTCGATTACCCGAGCAACGTCGTGAAGGACGCGGCGGATGTGACTTTGAAAAATGATCTGAAGGCGATCCTCGCGGCGACGCAACCGCGCGTCGTTTACACGCACAATCCGGCGGATAAACACGACACACACATCGCGGTCGTGGTGCCGGTGGTGCAGGCGATCCGCGAGCTGCCGCGCGAGCAGCGGCCCTCGCAGGTGCATGGCTGCGAAGTCTGGCGGAATCTGGATTGGATGCCCGATGCGGAGAAAATCGCGCACGAGGTGAGTGGTCACGACCACCTCGCGTCGGCGCTCAATGGCATCTTCGATTCGCAGATCGCCGGAGGGAAACGCTACGACCTCGCGGTGCTCGGCCGCCGGCGCGCGAATGCCACGTTTTTTGAAAGCCACGGCGTGGACCAGAGTGATGCGCTCGCCTTTGCGATGGACCTCACACCGCTCGCACACGATGACTCGCTGGACATTATGGACTACGTGACGGCCTTCATTGATCGCTTCAAAGGGGATGTCGTGGCGAAGCTCGGCAAACGACTTGGGAAATAGCGCATGGAAATCGTCATCCAACCATCGGCCGAAGCTGCGAGTGTCGTTGCTGCCAAAATTATTGCCCAGCTTGTGCGCCGGAAACCTGCTGCCGTGCTCGGTCTCGCCACGGGCAGCACGCCGCTCGCGACCTATCGCGAACTCGTACGGATGCACCGCGAGGATGGGCTCGATTTTTCGCGCGTGCGCACGTTCAACCTCGATGAATACGTCGGCCTCGCGCACGAGCACCCGCAGTCGTATCACGCATTCATGCAGGAAAATCTTTTCTGCCACATCAATGTGCCGCGCGAAAATATCCGCATCCCGAATGGCCTCGCCGCCGACGTGGCTGCGGAGTGCGCGGCTTACGAGGAGGCGATCCGCGCAGCGGGCGGGATTGATTTACAAGTGCTCGGCATCGGAACCGACGGACACATCGGCTTTAACGAGCCGTCGTCCTCGCTTGCCTCGCGGACGCGCATCAAGACGTTGACAGCGCGTACGCGCAGCGACAACGCGCGCTTTTTCGGCACCGTGGAATCCGTGCCGATCCACGTCGTCACGATGGGCGTCGGCACGATCATGGATGCGCGGCAGGTGCTAATGCTGGCCTTCGGCTCGGGCAAGGCGAAGGCCATCGCGGAGGCGGTCGAGGGGCCGATCATGGCGATGAATCCGGCGTCGATTTTGCAAATGCACCCGGTCGCGAAATGCCTCATCGACGAACCGGCGGCGGCGAATCTGGTGCGGCGCGAATACTATCAATGGGTGTACGATCGCAAGCCGGAGTGGCAGCGGTTTTAACCGGCGCTCTTTTCGCGGTAAATCCAGCGCCTCGATCCGCGAGGCGGGCGCGGCGGCGATGCTTTCGCATTCGCGTTGCTTCAGTTCGGCACGGGTGAAAACAGGCGTGCGATCGGGAAAAGGCGGCGCGTTCGGCGCGAAGATGACGGCGCGCTCGACGGCGTTTGGCAGTTCGCGGACGTCACCCTCCTCATCTTCACCTTGCTTTTCATCGGAACGCTCTTCGTCGGCGTTTATCTCCTCCGCAATTACCAGCGCCTTTTCGGCATAGATCCCAACGTGCCCAGCGAAAACGGCAGCGTCGGCTCACATAATAAGCTGCTAATTTTCGTCCTCTGGCTCCACCCCGCTCCCTGACGCGTTTCGTGATTTCCACCCGCTCATCCCCGCAAGCGGAGTAGTCATTTCCCTGGTCGCGCGGGTTTCATCAGCGAGCGGTAGAGCGCGAGATATTCGTCCACCATTTTCTGGAAACCGAAACGCGACTGCGCGCGTTCGCGGACTTTACTGCGGTCGAGCGCGAGGGCTTCGGGGACGAGTTCGATCATGCCGTCGATGACTCCGGTGTGGAAGCCGGTGAGGCCGTTTTCCACGACTTCCTCGACCGAACCGCGCCGATGCGCGACGACGGGCGTGCCGCAGGCCATCGCCTCGATCATCACGAGGCCAAAGGGTTCCTCCCACTGGATGGGAAAAAGAAGCGCGGCGGCGTTGCGCAGGAATTCGTTTTTCTGCGGGTGATTGACGGGGCCAATCCAGCGGACACGATCATCGTCGATGAGCGGCTGGATTTTCTCGGCGAAATAACGGTCTTCCTGCGGATTTTGGGGCTGGCCGGCGAGGACGATGGGCATGTCCAGGGCCTGTGCGATGAGGATGGCGTCGAGCGGATTTTTCTCCATCGACATGCGACCGAGGAAGGCGAGGTATTTCCCCGGTTCGAACGACGGCTCATACGCATCGAAGTCGCAGCCATTGTAAACCGTCGGGAATTCGCGGCCGAGCTTCAGCCCGGCGGCGTGCATCTGGCAGTGCGAGATGCCGTTCACCGCGACGGTCGGCCAGCGGCGGAAGACCCATTCATCATCGAGATGCGGACTCGTGTGCGTGGTGAAAAGGCCGGGCGTGTGCGCGGCGGCGGCGAGCGGGAGCCACGCGGTGCCGCAGTGGTAGTGGATCACGTCGAACTGATCCTGCGCCTGGAGCACTTCGGCCATGAGTGAGGCGAGATAATACTCGGGCATGTAGCCGCAGCCGTCGGTGAAAAGCTGCGTCAGGTTTGTTTCGAGGACCGCGTGCAGCTTGCCGGACGTGTGGCAATCGGCAGAGGAAAAAAGCGTGACCTCGTGGCCTCGCGCGACTAGGTCGTCGATGAGCAGCTTCATCAGCAGCTCGATGCCGCCATAAGTGCGGGGTGGGATCGGCGTCCACAGGGGAGCCACTTGGGCGATGCGCAGCGTATCTCTTTTCATCATGCTCTTGAATCGGACGTGGCGCGATGTTAGCTGCCCACTTCCTTTCGCCAAACCCTTCTCGATGAAAATATCCGTATTCGCTTTTGCAGCCGTTTTTGCCCTCGTGACACCTTTGGCTCGGGCAGAAATCACCACGAAACCGAAGATCACCGACCAGATGGTGCAGCTCCAGATTTTTCTGGATCAAAAGCTGTTCGGTCCGGGCAAGATAGACGGTCTTCCCGGCGAATTCACGACGAAGGCGCTGAAGCGTTACCAGCTCGCGAATGGTCTGCCCGAGACCGGCACGCCGGAAGGTTTGCCGATCGACACGATCAATCCGGTTTACACGACCTACGAGATCAAGCAGGGCGATTTGAAATTTGTTGGCTTCTCCCCGACGGCACCCCAGGAGCAAGCCAAGGTGAAATATCTCCCGTATGAATCGCTGCTCGAATTTCTCACCGAGCGCTTCCACTGCGCGCCGGAGTTTTTGGAGGCGACTAATCCTGGCGTGAAGCTCGGCTCGCTCAAGGTCGGCAGCGTGGTGAAAGTGCCGAACGTCGAGCAGTTCAAGATCGAAGACCTCGGCGAAAGCGGAAACATCCCGGACGTGCCCGCGTTTGAAAGCCGCGTCATCACCGTGGATACGCGCGAAAAAATGCTTGATCTGCGCGAGGGCGACAAACTCATCGCCAGCCTGCCGATCACGCCCGGCTCCGACTCGCTGCCGACGCCTCCGGGCACTTGGCGCATCGTAGGCATCGCGCAATTGCCCACGTTTCGCTGGGACAAAAGCGTGCTCATGACCGGCGTGCGCAGCGACTCGTTTTACATGCTTCCGATCGGGCCGAATAATCCTGTCGGCGTGATGTGGATCGGTCTAAATAAACCCGGCATCGGGATCCACGGCACGAACAACCCGCAAACGATCGGGCGCGCTGCCAGCCACGGCTGCATGCGCACGGCGAATTGGGACACGGTGCGGCTGAGCAAGCTCGTGACGAAAGGGATGACAGTGATCATCACCGGCCCCGAGCCGGAACGCCGTCCGAGCATTGCGAAAGAAAAAGAGCACCCGGTGCAGAAGGCGATCCCCGTGGTCCGGAAGACTACACCGCCGCCTTCGCCTGTGCGGAAAAAGCGCTTCTTCTTTTTCTAGCTTCGGGCGACGGGCGTTACTGCCAGATGAAATATTCAAGGCGTAGCTGCTTGACGCGCCGCCGAGCCTCGTCAGCCCGGGGACCGTCGAGCGTGGCCATTTTTTCGTAAATGCCGATCGCCGATTTCCAATCCTTCCCCGCCTCGAAAATCCGCGCGGCTTCAAAGCCCGCTTTGTAATACCAAAGATACTCGCGATCCTGCGCGGTGCTGCGCCCGAGCACGTCGTAGTAGGTCATCAGCGCATCCTTCGGGCGACCGAGCAATTCAAGCGCGGCGGCCTTTTTATAAAGCGCCTGGTTTCGCCACGCGGGCGGCGCATCGGGCGCGGCGAGTTCGTCATACACCGCCAGCGCGGCCTCCAACTGCTTCGGCTCCTTGCGTCCGAGAATCGCGAGGCTGTTCCCCTTCGCACACCGCGCGGCATAACGCAGCTCCGGCTCCGGCGGCGGCTGCGCCGCGAGAATGATTTCGTAAATCTTGATCGCCTCCGCTTCATCGCGCAGCCCGCTCTGCACGATCGCCTGTTGCTGGCGCGCGTAAAGTTTCAGCACGCCGTCGCGTTTCACGACCTGATCAAAGTAGCCGAGCGCCCGATTAATCGCGTCCGGATTGATCGTCTTCATCGCGGATTGCCCCGCGAGAAAAAGCGCATTCTCCGCGTAGGGACTCGCCGGACTTTCCTTCGCGAGCGTGGCGAATTGCGTCTCCGCATTCGCGTAATCTTCATTGCGAAAATACACCTGCCCGAGCTTCAAGCGGATCTCCGGGATGATCACCGACGCGGAATAGCGGAGCAGGAATTGCCGCGCGAGTTCGACGACTTTCGCGTCTTCGCGCGGCGTCTTCGCCTCCTCCAAAAAGATCGCGAGATACGCCGAATGTTCCTCGGTCTGCGGCGTGCGCGGCGCAGTATTCGCGACCTGGAGAAAATTCGCCGCCGCCGTCTGATTCCCATTGGTAAAAGCAAGCTCGGCCAGCGCGAGCCGGGCTTCGGGCACGCGCGGATGTTTGGCGAAATTCAGAATGAAAAGCTGCAGCCGTTCCTCTGCGCGCGGATCGCCCTTGCGCGCCTGAATCAACCCTTCCTCAAGGATCAGCTCCGCGAGCAATTCGCTGCCCGGCTTCAGCTCACCCAGCTCGCGGTATTGCTCGATGAATCGCTCGAAATTTTTCTGATTTAGCGAAGCCAGCGCGCCGTCGTAGATCGCCGTCGGGCGGAGATTTGGCGAACGTCGCGAGGCACTTTCAAACTTGGTCGCCGCGAGCAAATAGTCGCCCGCCTGAAAATGAACGAGGCCTGTGCGGAGCTCGATTTCAGCGCGCAAATCCTCGGTCTTCGCGTTGCGCTCCGCAGCCTCCAGCGCCATGACTGCCTTGCTCAATTCCCGTCGTTCCAAATGCACGTCGGCCTGCATGATTTGAATCCTCGGCAGCAGCGGATGATTCGGAAAATCCCCGAGGAATGCCTTCACCGAAGTCAGCGCGCGATCGAATTTCCGCAGACGCAGTTGCATCTTCGTGACGAAATATCGCGCGAGGGCTGCCCGCGGTTTTTCGGAATCCGCCGCCCATTTTTGCAACTCACCCTCCGGCGGATTTTTTTCCCCCGCGTAAACCTGATCGAGCCGCCCGAAGACGAGTTCGAGATAAGGGCTGTTCGGAAACTTCGAGATGAAACTTTCGAGCACGCGATCCGCGACTTCGTTTCCGCTGAGCGCGATGCGCGCGTCCGTCATCCCAAGCGTCGCGGCGACCAGCAGGTTTTCGGAGAGATGCTCCGGCGGTTTCGCCGCGCCTTCCGATTTCGTCATTTCCTCAAAGATAGCGAGTGCGCCCGCAAACTTTCCGTCGAGCAACAGCAACCGCCCCTCGACGTATTTTTTCCAAAGCAAATCGCCCGGCAATTCCGCCTGCGCCACCGCGAGCGCCGCCTGCGCGGCGTCACCTTTCCGCGCCTCCGCGAGCAGACCCGCGAGGCGAAGTCGCGCGGTCGTCGCCCGAGGATTTGCGCGCACAAACGAGTCGAGTACCGCCATCGCGTCCTCGGTGCGCCCTGTCGCTTGCAGGCTTTCCGCGAGCCCGAGTTTGGCAGATGGCGAAGCCTTGGCTGAGTTGGCAAGCCGTTCGTAAATTGGCAGCGCCTCGGCCCAGCGTCCGCTGCTCGCGAGGATGTGCGCGTGGAGCAACGGCGCTGCGGGTTCGGCCGCCGTGCTCAGCGGCTCGATCACCTGCAACGCCTCCGTCTGCCTGCCGGAATCCAGCAAAGCCTCACCCAGCAGAAGCGTCGCGGCGGTGCGATCGTGCGAGGCAAGTTTTGCGTCGGCGCGGAGTATTTCCAGTTTTCGAATCGCGATCTCCGGGATCGACTCCGCGAGCGCGCGGCGGGCTTCCGTGAGCAATTCAGGTTCGGCAGCGAAGAGTCGGGAGGCGAACAGCGAACATTGAAGTAAGAAGAAAGCGACCGAAGGCTTCCGCACTTCGACGTTCGATGTTCGATGTTTGATGTTCGATGTTCTCTTCATTTCAGCAGCCTCCGCAAATACCGCCCCGTGTAGCTGCGCTCAACCTTCGCGATCATCTCCGGCGTCCCCTGCGCCACGATCTCGCCACCGCCCGACCCGCCTTCCGGTCCGAGATCGAGCACCCAGTCGGCGCTCTTGATGACTTCCAAATTGTGCTCGATGACGATGAGCGTGTTGCCTGCGTCGCGCAGTTTCATGAGCACCTCCAGGAGCTTGTGGATGTCGGCGAAATGCAGGCCGGTCGTGGGTTCGTCGAGAATGTACACGGTGCGGCCGGTCGCCTTCTTCGCGAGTTCGGTCGCGAGTTTCACGCGCTGTGCTTCGCCGCCGCTCAGCGTGGTGCCGGACTGGCCGAGGTGCAGGTAGCCGAGGCCCACGTCTTCCAACGAAAGCAGCTTGTCGGAAATCTGCGGGACGTTGCGGAAAAAACGCGCGGCTTCGTCGATCGTCATGTCGAGCACGTCGGCGATGTTTTTGCCTTTGTAAGTAATCTCCAGCGTCTCGCGATTGTAGCGCCGCCCGCGGCAGACCTCGCACTCGACATACACGTCGGCGAGAAAGTGCATCTCGATCTTCTTCATCCCGTCGCCCTCGCACGATTCGCAGCGCCCGCCTTTCACATTAAAAGAAAAACGCCCCACATCGTAGCCACGAATGCGTGACGCGGGCAGCCCGGCGTAAAGCTCGCGCACGGGGCTGAACGCGCCGGTGTAGGTCGCGGGATTCGAGCGCGGCGTACGGCCAATCGGTGTCTGGTCGATGACGATGGCTTTGTCGATTTGATCGAGGCCGTGGAGTGCGGCGTGGCGTCCGGGGCGGTCTTTCGAGCGGTAGAAATGGCGGAACAACGCGCGGCGAAGGATGTCATCGACGAGGGTGGATTTCCCGCTGCCGGAGACGCCGGTCACACACGTCATGCAGCCGAGCGGGAAGGAGGCGGTGACGCCGCGTAGGTTGTTTTCGTGCGCGCCGGTGATCGTAAGCCAGCCGGGAGATTGCGGATTTTTTGCGATCGTCTGCGCGCTCGTTTGCGGCTCGACGCGCTTTTTTGGAATCGGGATTTTCGCGCGCCCGCTGAGGTATTGCGCAGTCGAGGACGCTTCGACTTTCAGGATTTCATCGAGCGTTCCGGCGGCGACGATGTAGCCGCCTCGCGCACCCGCTCCAGGGCCGAGGTCGAGGATGTAGTCGGCTTCGCGAATCGTGTCCTCATCGTGCTCCACGACGATCACGGAATTTCCCAAATCGCGCAGTCGCCGCAGCGTGCCGATGAGCCGGTCGTTGTCGCGCTGATGCAGGCCGATGCTTGGTTCATCGAGGACGTAAAGACAACCCGCGAGACCTGAGCCGATCTGCGTCGCGAGCCGGATGCGCTGCGCTTCGCCGCCACTGAGCGTGCCGCTTTCGCGATCGAGCGAGAGGTAGCTGAGGCCCACTTCCACGAGGAAACTCAGCCGCGCGGAAATCTCGCGCCGCACTTCCGTCGTGATGAATTTCTCCTGCTCCGTGAGCACCATGCCGTGCATGAACTCCAGCGCGTAGCCGATCGCGAGCCGCGAAAATTGATGGATGTTCAAATCGCCCATCGCACCGCCGCGCACGCGCACGCCGAGGATTTCCGGCTTCAGCCGCGCGCCCTCACACTTTGCGCAAGTGCGTCGGCTCATATATTGCCGGATGCGTTGGCGGCTGAGTTCGCTGTCGGTCGTCGCGTAGAGATGGTCGAGCTGTGCGATCACACCGTCGAAAGTCTTCGTCACCGATTTCGCCTCACCGAAATTCATCTCGATCGCGCGCTCGCCGGTTCCATACATCACCGCGTCGCGAAACTTCTGCGGCAGATCTTTCCACGGCTTCTCCACTGAAACTTTGAACGCCTTCGCCAGCGAGGCCAGCGTGCCTGCATACATTTTCTGGAGGCGCTTCGCCGCCTTCGCCCACGGCGTCACCGCGCCATCGGCGAGCGATTTATCGGGATCGCTCACGATCAAATCGGGATCGCAAACCTGCTCCGTACCGAGCCCCGTGCAGGCCTGGCACGCGCCGAAGTGGCTATTGAAGGAGAAATGTTTCGGCGTGAGTTGCGGCAGCGTGAAGCCGGTTTCGGGATTGCTGAAATCGGTCGAGAACTTGTGCTCCGTCCACTTCGCATCCGCGGAAAGCTGGCGAAGAACCGTGAGCTTGTGGCCACCCCATTTCAACGCTGTGTCCACCGAGTCCGCGA
>JANLQB010000910.1:0-4000 GCA_031367565.1 Verrucomicrobiota bacterium | reverse complement strand
GGTTACACCAAGGCGGCGTATGCGAATACTTTCGCGGCGACGCTCGCTTATTTTCTCTCGCAGCAGGGCGATGCGGTGGGGCTACTCACTTTCGACGAAGCGGTGCGCGAATATCTCCCGGCGCGGAATCGTCCGGGGCATTTGCGGCAGCTCATGCTGGCGCTGGAGAGGGAAGCCGGTGGCGCAGCGACCGATCTTTCCGCTCCGCTAAAACGCATGGCCGAACTCGTCCGCAAACGCGGGATGATCGTGCTGATTTCCGATCTGCTCGCGCCGGTGGAAACGCTCGAAACGAGTCTCGCGATGCTCACGGCCAGCGGTCACGAAGTGCTGCTCTTTCACCTCGCCGATCCGGCGGAGATTACGTTCGACTTCGCGGCTCCCGCGCGCTTTCTCGATTTGGAAACGGGGCGCGATCTCTTCCTCGAACCCGCGTCCGCCCGCGCGGAATACACCCGCCAGCGCGAGGCGCATCTCGCGGGAGTCCACGCCATCTGCGAGCGGCTCGGCATCACTCATCATCGGCTCATTACCGATCAACCACTCGAACTCGCGCTCTTCGATTTCCTAAACGCCCGACGCGCGCGCGGAAAAACTGTGCGGCGGAAAGTCATGGCGGGTTGATCGGAGTTTTCGCTGCCTCAACTGCTTCCGCGTTCCGGCAATGGCGCTGAGTGATAGCCATGCGCCGGACGTTGTTTTTCCACTTTTAGTGCCGCACCCTCACCCGCAGGAATCGCTGAGCTGCATTCGTCGTATTCACCACATCGCGCATCTCAACAGCTTTCACCCCCGGCGTCGCCGAATCCCCGCCGTAATAACCCGGCCCTGCAAAGGGCGCGCCGAGCGTGCTCGTCGCGATGGTCGTCCAAGGCCCCAGCAAAGTCGCTGTTGCCTGCACTTCCAGCGTCACGTCATTGCGAGCTGGATCACGCAGGACAGACATCCTGAGTCGGCTGCCCTCGGCATAGCTGGCAAGACCCGCCGTCGTCGCCGCCCCACCCGGCATTGTGGGTGAACGCAACAACCCATACTCCCCAAGATTGCTCACGCCATCCCGGTCCGTATCACCGAGATCGGGAGCAAAGGGATCGCCCAACTCCGACACCTTCCACCACGAATAAGGCGAGGGACCGAAAACATAGACCCCACCCTTGTCGCGTTGGATCGCATCCTCGAACGGCGCACCCACGGCGATCGTCGCGCCGTCGATCGCCACGGCGTCGCCAAAAAGATCTCGCTCCCTCGGACGCGGGCTCGCTAGCCGGGACACCGGCACTGCCGGCGTGGGGCTATTTAAATCATAGACGTATGCACTTCCCGCATAGAGCGCGTCATTGCTATCCGCATAGGCAGTGATAGCGATCCGGGAACCGGACATCCCCACCAGCCCGCCAAAACCATCGTTCTGGCCGGGAGAGGGATTGCTCAAAGTCAGAAAGGGTAGGGAAGGAGTGCTGGAAGCCAGGTCGTAAACATAGGCCCGGCCAGAGTTCGCCGCGTCGGCATCGTCGCCATATGCACCCACAACGAGTTTCGTCCCTTCGATGGCGAGCGCGAAGCCGAAATAGTCGTAGTCATCGGGGGTCGGATTCTCCAGCACCATGGCAGGCACCGTCGGCGTCGCACTCGCGAGGTCATAGACATAGACTTTGCCTCCCCACTTTCCATTAAAGACAGCCGCCGAAGCTCCCACGGCCAAACGCGAGCCAGACATGGCTAGAGCGATGCCATAGCGAGACCCACTTTGCCCAGACGGGCTGGAGAACACCAGCTCCGGCACGCCTGGTGATGCACCATTCACGTCGTAAAGATATACCTTCCCGTCGTTGCCGGCCGGAAAGGCAGGACGAGGTGCCCCCACGGCAATCCGGCTCCCATGAATCGCCAACGCAGCACCAAAGTCGATGATCGATTCCATCGCTGGGTTATCCAGGATTAGCGCGGGCGCGGCGGGCGTGGCGGTAGAGAAATCATATATGTAAGTTCGGCCGCCAAATCGGTACACTGGTTCTTCAGATGGATCGAAATGTTCGAAGTCGGGATCACCGACCGCTACATAAGGGCCGCCCGTTGCCACCGCATAGCCATACCGATAGCCACCGTCGGAAACCGGCGGACGCAGGACGAGCGTCGGCGACGTAGGCGTGGCGCTCGCCAGATCGAAGATGCTCACCGCACCGAAGCCGTAGGCGTTGCCGGTATCGAAGGGCGCGCCGGCCACGAGGCGCGTCCCGGAAAGCGCAAGCGCCAGACCGAACTGATCCCCGATCGATGGACTCGGGCTGGCCAGTGTCGCCGTTGGCACGCCGGGCGTGGCACCGTTCAAGTTAAAGAGATACGCCGCGCCGGTAGGCGTCGGGCTGCCTCCTTCGACCCATGCCCCGATGATGACGATTCCTCCGTCGATGCCGATACTGCATCCAAATTCCCCGTACCCGTACGGGTTCGGATTATCGAGGATCATCTGCGGCACGGTCGGCGTCCCGCCGGCAAGATCGTAGACAAATACCCGCCCCCCTTCAGTGCCAATACCCGGAGGCACGTCATCGTAGGGCGCACCGATGAGCAGCTTTGTTCCAGAAAGCGCCACCGCATTACCAAATGCGGTGTAAGTATCCTGACGTGGATTGTCAAAAATCATCGTCGGTATGGTCGGCGTCGCGGCGGCGAGGTCGAACGTGTAAACTCTTCCGGTGGAGTAACCGTGAGCCACCACCACGAGCGTCGAACCCGAAATCGTCAATCCTCCTCCAAAGGCATTGCTCCCCGTCGTCCCAGGGTCGTGGATGACCATCACCGGCGTCGTCGGCACTCCACTACTCAGGTCGAAAATATTGACCATGCCAGTAAAAGGCTCACCAGGGCGATTGCTACCTGCCCCGACTAGCAACCGAGACCCATGCCAGACCAAGGAGAAACCGAACCAGCTATACCGGTTTGAGTCAGGGTCATTCAGCACGCCATAGGGCACGGTTGGGGTCGCGCTCGCGAAGTCATACAAGTAGACTTTTCCAGATAATTCCTCCGTCACCTCATCGTAGTAGTAAGCACTGACGGCCATGCGATTCCCCGCGACCGCCACCGCGCCGGGGAAGTGCCAGTTCGGCGCGGGATTCGGATCGTGCAGCGTCAGCACCCGCGTCGTCACCCCGGCATCATACACATGGATCATCGAAGACGCGTTATTCCCTCCGGTCGCTTCCTGCTCGAACTGGATGAACGGTCCGTCTGGAACCCATCGACCTGCCCTCGCTCTTGGCAAACTTTCTTCCATGCGATAAGGATCAGGCAGCACGCGGAGCAACGCACCGCTCGTTGTATCATAAAGGCCCGTGATCGCAGTTGCGGGTCCTTCGCCAAGTGGAAACTGCCCGGCATATTCCGCGGATGCCGAAGCCATCCCGCCCCGGATACTCACCGAGGCGCCAAAAAGTCCACCCGACTGCGGCCCACCGGGGGGAGGTTGGATCGAATGTTTTAACTGATCCGGCACCTGGCCCGCTACCGGACCGGCGGCTGCGAGAACGAAGGCAACCAGCGCCAAAACTGTGACTTTTGTTTTCATTGGGGGACGTTGCGCCGATCGGCGCGGCGGAAAGTAAGTGGGTTCCCATCGTTGTCTAGCTTAGGTTGGGGAAGCGGCGTTCGTTTATCGAGTGATTCGAGACTGCGTTTGCTGCACTCGCTCATCGCCAAATCCGCAGAACGGAGTTTTAGTCGCGGGCATGAATTTTCTCGCCCCGCTCTTTCTTTTCGGCGCGCTTGCCATTGCGGGGCCGGTGATTTTTCACTTGATCCGGCGGACGACGCGCGAGGTGACGCCGTTCAGTTCGCTGATGTTTTTGAAGGCGTCGCGGCCGCGCGTGACGCGGCGGAGTCGGATCGAAAATCTTTGGCTGCTGTTGCTGCGCTGCCTCGTCATCGCGCTGCTGGCGCTGGGTTTTTCGCGCCCATTTTTGCCGAAGCAAAATGCGGCGACGCTCCCCACGGCGAATCC
>JANLQB010000871.1:0-1600 GCA_031367565.1 Verrucomicrobiota bacterium | reverse complement strand
GTCAGCGCGTTCTGCGCCTGGATCGTCACCGAGTAGATGCCATCGGTCGCAGCCGTGGTGCCGGAGATCGTGTCGCCCGCGAGCGTGAGTCCGGCGGGCAGCGCGCCGCCGATGATCGCAAACGAAGTAGCCGGTGTGTTCGTGAGGCAACGGAACGAAAACGCGATGCCATGCCAGGCGACCGGGGTGGAGGGAACGTTGGTAAAATTGAACGCGGGCGTGGCGACCACGAGCACCAGCGGTTGCGTGTCGTCGGTCAGCGCGTCCTGCGCTTTGACCTGCGCGGTGTAGGTGCCCTCGGTGGCGACGGTCGTGCCCGACACCGTGCTGCCGCTCAGCGCAAGACCTGCGGGCAGCGCGCCGCCCACGATCGAGAACGCGGTGGCCGGGGTATTCGTGAGAATTTGAAACGTGAACGGCTGCCCGCGCAGCACCCTGGCTCCGCCATTCGCGGAGATCGGAAGATTGGTAATCGCGATGTGCGGCGCGACCGTCGTGAAGCTGATGTCCGCCGAGTAGTCCGTGTCGAAGACATGGGCGGACCTAGTCTGTTTGCCGCCGCGCGCCTTGATCTTCGCGGTGTAAGTCTTCGCGTGCTGAAGGCCATCGGCCACGCCGACCGGCAGCGACAGCGTCCCCGAGACCAGATGATCGACGTAAAACTCCCGCGCCGTCATGGCCGGACCGTCGATCTCGATGACGTAGGTGCTTTCGTTGTTCGCATTGTCGCTCCACGAAAAGACGACGCCACGATAGTCGTTGGATGCGACCGCGAAGCGGGTCGGCGGAGCGATGTCGGTCGCGCGCACCGGACGCGCGGCAGTGGTGTGCGGATCGACGTTCAGCGGCACCCACGCGCTGAAGCCTCCATCCGGGGACTCGGAGCGAATCCGAAAATGGTAGCTCGTGGCGAGGGCGAGGCCGTGGAGCGATGCGCTGGCCTGACCGTCACCCGCGCGAAACGCATTTCGCCACACGCCGCCAACCCCGCTCTTCGCCTGAAGGCGATGCGTCGAACCAAGTGCATTGTTCGTCCACGTCAGCAGCACCGACGGGAGGTTTGTGAGCAGACCTTGGTAGGTGTGGTCGATGCCGGCGCGGCTGAGGATGAAGTTCGTGGGAGTGTTGGGCATGGTCAGGCGTTTTTGACGGAAGCCGTGGCTCCGCTGAATGCGTAGGAGACGAGGCCCTTCGCGCCGGCCACGGAGTTTTCGGTGTCGAACTGGATGAGCCGCGCACGCAGCGCGAAGCCTGGGCTGACGGGCGCGTGCGCGCCGCCGGTCCACACGTCGTAAAGCAGGCGGTCCGCGCTCATCGAAAGGCCGTCGAGCGAGCGTTTGAATGCGCAACCGAAGTGATGCTTGAGCTTGAGCGCGGTGACGATGATCCGCTGTGAGAGCACCGGTGCCGCATCCCAATCGAGGTTTTCCAGGTTCGTGCCGGTCGGATCGGGCGTGCCTTGGCTGGGCGCGGTGCCCGTCTCAATGACGAGGAGCACCTGCGCGTTGGTGGTCGCGTTGATGAGTTGCAACTCGAGGTCGAATTCCAGCGTGAACGTGCCGCCCGCGCGGAACTGCTGCTCGTTGATGAAGAGCGGCGG
>JANLQB010000851.1:0-3414 GCA_031367565.1 Verrucomicrobiota bacterium | reverse complement strand
TCGCCGCTGATACACATCCGAAACCGCGCGCACCTGAAGGTTATCCTCCTTCCCCCGCTTCACGAGACGGCTGAGATGCCCCGTGCCCTGCCCACCGCACTCCAAGATCGGATTGCAGGTGTCGCGATTGATCGCTGGCGGCTTGGGTGCTCTTCGGCTTCATTCGCGGCCTTTCAATTTCATGGAAAAATCTCAGTCTCTTCTTTCCCGTTTGTTTTGGTTCGGCGTTGGCGGGGGGCTGAGTGTGGGGATTAACTGGAGCATTTATCATGTGTTTGAGGAGCGGTTGGGGTGGCCGAAGGGGGAGGCTTTTGCGGTGAGTCTCGGGGTGGTGACGCTGGTGTTTGCGATTTGGAATTACCGGATCAATTTCCGCACGGATCATGGCTTTCGGGAATGTCTGGCGCGCTATCTCGTGGCGATCGCGTTTTGTTTTGCGCTGAACTACGTCATCACGATGAGTGCCATTAAACACTTCGCGACGACGAAGGTCCTTGAATACGGGATCATTGCGACGGTGCAGGTGCTGGTGAGCGGGGTGAAATTCGTGCTGTATCACCGCTGGGTGTATCCGCGCGCGGCGGGGGCTGCTCGGTGAGGATTGAGAGCGCAAAATCGAGAGATGGGGAGCGGCTTCCAAAAAAGATTCCGGTTTTTTCGACTCTATTCGCTAGAAAATCCGGGAAGAGTCGGAGCGTACCATGGGATTTGCACGTTTCCGTATGCGAAATTTGAAAGTATTTTTTGCATCCGGCTTGGGTTGTCCTGATGCGATGGATTCCGCAGCGACGATGGCACCGCCCGTGCTATTTTACCTCGCAGCCTTGAATCTCTTTTTATGATCTTCCTTGTTGTTGACGATAACCGCCTCCTAAACCGCTTCCTCACGACTTACCTGCGCAGCAAGGGCCATCAGGCGTCGTCGCTGACGGACAGCTCGAAAGTCGAATCGTGGCTGGATTTGAATCCATGCGACGCGATCATCCTCGATATCGGCATGCCGAAAGTGGACGGGCTGACGCTCGTGGCGCAGGTCCGGGAAAAGTATGCCGATCTCCCGATCGTGATGTTTACTGGCCTCGGCTACGATGAAGAGGCGATGCAGAAAGCGCGCAAGGCGGGCGCAAATGGCTACGTGAGCAAGGGGCTCGGGCCTAGTGAGATTTATTCGGCGGTGATGCGCGTGCTCCAGCAGCAGCCGCAGCAGGCGAAGGTGGCGTAGTCGGAGAATTTAGCGGTACTCCGCAAGGCGCTCTTTGAGCAGCGGGGCGGGCCACTGGCCGGGGACTTGGACGGCGTCGAGGTAGCCGTAGTTCAGCACGGAGCCGGCGTTGGCGAGCAGGACGCGCGAGAGTTTTCCAAATGCGCCCATGCCCATGACGCTGATGGCGCGGCGCGGGCTGCGGGCGAGCAGGGTGGCGAGGGTGAGCACATTTGGGAGCGTGCTGGTGAGCGTGGCGACTTTGAAGATGTCGGCTCCGGCGGCGAAGGCGCGGTCGCGGAGGGATTCGAGTCTGGCGAGGCTCGGCGTGGTTTTGAAAAAATGGACGGAGAGGATGAGCTGCACGCCGTGGGCGCGGGCTTCGGCGATGGTGCTGGCGAGTTGGCGGACGCTGCGCAGCTCGATGTCGATGAATTTGGCGGTGGGGAGAAACTGCGCATACAGCTCGCGCCGCCGGGGAAAGCCGAGGTCGCCCGCGCCGCCTTCGAGCGGGTGGCGCACGGTGACGACGAGTGGCGCAGGCAAGCGCGGGAGGGCGCGCAGGAGCGGGCGCGGGTCGGCGGCGAAATGGTCCACGCGCAATTCCAGCAGATCCACGGCTCCCGGTTTTAAGCGGAGCGCGCACGACAAGGCGGCGGGACTCGGTATTGCACCGACTACCTGAAACTTTTTTGCTGAATCGCTCCGGTTTTTGCTGGCAGTTAGGGCGCGTCTCGCGCCAATCACTCCGCGCGCCGGTTCCATATCGTTCACGCGCAAACAAATGCTCGACCGCAAAGAAGAACTCAACCGCCAAATGCAGCAGATCCTCGATGGTCTGCTGATGGTCGTCGCGTTTTGGGGGGCGCATACTTTGCGTTTCCTTGGGAACAACTGGTTCCCTTTCGACAAACAGATCGGGCCTTTTAGCGAATTTCAGTGGCTCCTCTTCGTCATCATGCCGTTCGGGCCGATCATTCTGGAGTTGCAGGGCTTTTACTCGCACTTGCTCCACAAATCGCTCCCGCGTTCCATCGGCCAGCTCGGGCGCACGGCTTTCTGGCTCGGTCTGCTCATCGCTTCGGCGTCGTATTTTTTAAAGCTGCATGTGCCGAGCCGGGCGGTGATGCCTTTGTTTGTCTTCCTCTCGACGGGCGCGCTGCTCACGCGGGAGCGCATCTCGGTCATCCGCTACAGGCGTCGTTTGAAAAAGGAGGATCTGCGTGAGCCGGTGATCCTCGTGGGCACGCTCGCCGACATGAAGGCGCTGCGGCATTCCTTCACGCCGGAGCAGACGATGGACATCAAGGTGATGACCGAGTTCGATCTGGAAGCGCAGCCACTTTCCGATCTCGTCACGGCCATGCACGAGCACTCCGTCAGCCGCGTGATTTTTGCCGGAGGCCACAGCCAGATCATGCGCCTCCAGGAAGCCATCGGCGTGTGTGAAACCGAAGGCGTGGAAGCGTGGCTGGTCGCCGACTTCATCCGCACGTCGATCGCGCGCCCCGATTTCGACGTCTTTGGAAAACGCCCGATGCTCGTCTTCCGGACCACGCCGGATGTGTCGTGGGCGCTGCTGGTGAAAGAATTCATCGACCGCCTCGGCGCGCTCTTCGTGCTCGTGCTCGCGTCGCCCATTCTCGTCCTCGTCGCCATCGGCATCCGCGCGACTTCCAAAGGCCCCATCGTTTTTCGCCAGCTTCGCAGCGGGAAAAACGGGAAGCCTTTCACCATGTATAAATTTCGCTCCATGCGCACCGACGCCGAAATGGTGCGCGATGAATTGATGCGTTACAACGTGATGAAAGGTCCCGTTTTCAAAGTGGAAAACGACCCGCGGGTGACGCCGATCGGCAGGTTCCTCCGCAAGACGAGCCTCGACGAATTTCCCCAGCTCCTGAACGTGCTCAAAGGCGACATGAGCCTCGTCGGCCCGCGCCCGCTGCCGATTTACGAAGTCCAGCAATTTGCCAGCACCGCCCAGCGTCGCCGCCTCTCGATGAAGCCGGGCCTCACCTGCATCTGGCAGATCAGCGGGCGCAATCAGGTCACGGATTTTGAAGACTGGGTCCGGCTCGATCTTCAATACATCGACAACTGGTCGCTCTGGCTGGACTTCCAAATTCTGCTGAAAACGATTCCTGTGGTCCTCTTCGGCTGGGGCGCGCGGTAGCGACGAGTTTTCCGCGGCCTGATCACTCCATCGGCGT
>JANLQB010000839.1:0-1643 GCA_031367565.1 Verrucomicrobiota bacterium | reverse complement strand
ATCGTTTCGCAGCTTCTCGCGGAAGGCGAGGCGCCGAGTTCCGTCGATCCGCTCCTGCCAAAAGCGCCGCATTTTCCGCCGAAGGCGAAGCGCGTCATCTTCCTCTTTTTGACCGGCGGCGTGTCGCACATCGACGCCTTCGATCCCAAGCCGAAGCTCGCCGCGGATCACGGCAAGGAAGTGAAAGTCGATCACCCGGAAGTGAACGGGCGGGCGGACTTCAAACAGCTCTTTCTCAAGCGGCCGCAGTGGGAGTTTTCCCCGCACGGCCAGAGCGGCACCGAGATCAGCACGCTCTTTCCGCACCTGGCGAAGTGCGTGGACGACATCGCGCTCATCCGCTCGATGAACACGTCGTACTCGAATCATGTGCAGGCCACGCTCGGCATGCACACCGGCTCGTTCGCCTTTGCGCGACCGAGCCTCGGCTCGTGGGTCAGCTACGCCCTCGGCACCGAAAATCGAAACCTGCCCTCGTTCATCACCATCGCGCCTTTCACGCCGTACGCTGGCTCACAAGTCTGGGCGTCGGATTTCCTGCCCGCCGCGCATCAGGGCACGCTCGTCATTCCCGGCCCGGAGCCCGTGGCAAATTTGCATCGCCGCGCCGCCACCACACGCCTCCAGGAAATCGAACTCGAAGCGCTGCGAAACATGAACGCCGCCCACCTCGCCGCGCGCGCAGACGACTCGGTGCTCGCCGCGCGCATGCGCTCCTTTGAGACCGCCGCAGGCATGCAGCTCGCCGTGCCCGATGCGTTCGATCTTTCCAAAGAAAGCGACGCCACGCTCGCCATGTATGGCCTCACGCGCGGCCAGACCACCGGCTTCGGCTGGCAATGTCTCGCCGCCCGCCGCCTCGCCGAGCGCGACGTGCGTTTCATCGAACTCATCGACAGCGGCTCGTCGAACAACTGGGATTCACACAAGGAAATGCTCGAGCACGGAACCCGCGCGGCGAATGTGGATCAGGCCATCTCCGGTCTGCTGCGCGATCTGAAAGAGCGCGGCATGTTTGAAGACACGCTCGTCGTGTGGGCCACCGAATTTGGCCGCACGCCGTTCAACAACGCGATCGACGCCAAGGGCCGCGAACATCACCACTGGGCGTTTTCCTGCTGGCTCGCGGGAGCCGGGGTGAAGCCCGGCATCGTCATCGGCGAGACGGACGAATACGGCATCCACCCCGTGCGCGATCCCGTCCACACGCATGATTTTCACGCCACGATCCTGCACCTAATGGGCCTCGACCACGAGCGCCTCACCTATCGTCACAGCGGGCGCGACTACCGGCTCACCGATCTCGCGGGGAAAGTGGTGAAAGGTTTGCTCGCGTAGTTGCGCGTCGGCTGACGCGGATGTTTTTTCGCGAAGCCCGAATCGAAATGGCTAACTGAACCGGTGGGAGCACGGTTGAATTACTGCCACCCATGCCCCGCCTCGCTTCCACCATTTTCGCCAGTCTCGTCGTGCTCTCGCACGCGGAGGCGGACGACGGGCTGGCGTTTTTTGAAAACAAGATCCGGCCCGTGCTGGTGGAGCATTGCTACGGGTGTCACAGCGCGGAGGCGAAGAAGGTGAAGGGCGCGCTGAAGCTGGATACGAAGGAGGATTTTCTAAAAGGCGGGACGGATGGCGTGGTG
>JANLQB010000822.1:0-17421 GCA_031367565.1 Verrucomicrobiota bacterium | reverse complement strand
TCCGTGGACTTTTTCTACGATCAACTCGGCGACTATGGCGACTGGGTAGAAGTCGGCGACTATGGCTACTGCTGGCAACCGCGCGATACGGACGAAGATTGGCGGCCTTATAGTGATGGTCGTTGGGCCTATACCGATGCTGGCTGGACTTGGCAGTCCGAGGAACCTTACGGCTGGGCGGTGTATCACTATGGACGTTGGGCACGGATCGCTCACAAGGGGTGGGTGTGGATTCCAGGAACGGAATGGGCACCCGCGTGGGTTTCCTGGCGGCGCAGTCCGCGGCATGTGGGTTGGGCACCGCTGCCGCCAGAGGCGAGCTTTCGCCGGAACGTCGGCTTCAGCGGCTGGGTGGACTCCTATTACGACATCGGTCCGAGCGCGTATCGGTTTGTGGAAACGCGAGACTTCGGCGCGTCGCGACTGCGCACGGTCTTCGTGGAGCCTCGCGAGAACGTGACCATCATCAATCAGACGACGAACATTACCAACATCACCTACGTCAACAACGTCGTGAACAATGGCGGTCCGCGCTTTGAAGAAATATCCCGGGTCAGTGCCGAGCCCATCCGCCGGTTGAAGTTGGACCGCCGCGTCGAGGTGTTAGGCGCGCCGGGTGTTGAGCGCGGCGAGCAGTTACGGACGCGAGTCGAAGGGGATTCGCTGCGCGTCTTCGCGCCGGGAATCGATAACCGCGCCGCCACCGCCGCGCCGCGCAAGGTCGCGGCGAAAATCGAGAACGCTGAAGTCAATCGAGGGTGGGCGGATGCCGGGCCTGCGGCCGATGTGGAAAAGCTCCGCTCGAAAGTAAAGGCGGAGGCCAAGACTCCCAAAGCACTGCCGCCGCAACCAAAGTTCGAGAAACTCACTGAACAGGCGACACCACCCCAACCTGCGGCGAAGGATCAGCCCGTAGCGATTCCCGGTGAAAAACCGACGGTTAAGGAACCGCGGGACGGGCGAAAAGCAAAAGAGTCGCCGGTGATTCCGATCGAGCCTGGAGCGACCCCCGAAAAGCAAGAGGGAGCCAAGCCGTCCGCTGGCGAACCCATGCAGCCCGGACGCAAAGGCGAGCGGGTTAAACAGCCGAAGCCGCCCTTGCCGCCGCCCGTTGAACCGATGGAAAAAAAGCAGCGTCCGAAACCCGTGCAACAAATGCCTCCCGCGCCGGAAAACCCTCCGACCATAAAAGAGGGTTCAGTCCCGCCAACGCCGGCCCCGCGTCCGGACGCACCCGAGCGAGCGAAGCCGAAGGTCGAACGTCCACAGCCGCCTCGCGAAGTCCCGCCCGCAATCGAAAGAACAAAACCGAAAATGGAACGCCCACAGCCGCCTCGCGAGGCCCCGCCCGCAGTTGAAAGAACAAAGCCGAAAATGGAACGTCCACAGCCACCTCGCGAGGCCCCGCCCGCAGTTGAAAGAACAAAGCCGAAAATGGAACGTCCTAGCCCGCCGAATGTCGCACCAGGCAACACTCCGAAAGCCGCGCCCAACGGCGAAGCCGGGAAGGCGAAACGTGGCAAAGGAAAACCCCAGGAAGACAAGCCCGAAAGCGAAGCTCCAAAAGCCCAATAGACATCATGCGTTTTACTCCCTTCATCGCTGCCGCGTTCATCGCGCTCACACCCATCGCATCCTTTGCTCAGCAGCCCGACAGCACGAGCGGCACTCTCAGCATCTACTTCGAAAACGATCTCTTTGCGGGCACGGATCGCTATTACACCAATGGCGTCAACATAAGCTGGAGTTCCAGTGATCTCGCCAAATTTAGCGACACACCTTATGCGAGTCCGCTGCTGCCGTTGCTTGATCGCATCCCTTTTGTCAACAGGCCCGATTTCCAGAAAAACCTCACCTTTTCCATCGGGCAAAACATCTACACGCCGGACAACACGGAGACTTCGGCCCCGTCGCCAAACGATCGTCCCTACGCGGGCTGGTTGTATGGCGGCTTCGGGCTCGTGCTGAAGAACGCCGATGTCCGTCACACCTTTGCGCTGAATGTCGGCGTCGTGGGCTCCTACTCCTATGCGCAGGAAGCGCAGCGACTGGTGCATGAAGCGCGGGGATTCGAATCTCCGAAAGGTTGGGACAATCAATTGCACAACGAACTCGGCGTCGTCGGCGTCTATGAAATCGCGTGGCGCTGGCCGCACCACGAGCACCGGGTTGGATTGGGCTGGGATTTCATCCCCCATGCCGGCTTCGCTGTGGGAAACGTGTATGACTATGCGAATCTCGGCGGTGAGTTTCGTGTCGGTCTCAACCTGCCGGATGATTTTGGCACGGCGGGCATTTCTCCGAGCTCCACGACTTCCACTCCGGTTGAGGGCAACCAGCAGGCGCGGCGGGCGCGCAACTTCGATCTAGGCTTGTATGTCTTCGCCCGCGCCGACGGCCGCGCGGTCGCGCGCAATATTTTCCTAGATGGAAACACCTTTGGCCACAGCCAGTCGGTGGACCACAAATGGCTGGTCGCGGACCTCTCCGTTGGGGCTGCGGTTAACTATCACAACACCAAAATCACCTATGCCCTGAACTATCGGAGCGAGGAGTTCGACGGTCAGGGCGAGGGTCAGATTTTCGGGTCGGTATCGTTCAATTTCGCATTCTAAGCTTTAAAAAATAACAGCTTCTGGATTGCGGAGGTTTCAAGCACTAGGTTTCCCTCACTACCTCTTGCGCTGACTTGTCATTCCGCGAGCCGAGCAGGCGGGTTGTCGGAGGATACCCCCCTGCGTCCACTCCGCGAAGTGAATCTGCGCGACTAGGTCTGGCTGGACCCAAGTGCAGCTTGCGAATTCCGCACGGGTGAAACGTGTACCCCACCAGCGATGGCTTTTGGGCAATTCCGCGAAAGGACAGCGACCCGCATTCTGCGCCATCATTTGTGCGTATAATTTCGTGAGCGTTGCCTCGTCGAATCCGGTCCAGATTTTACCGGCAAAGACGAGTTAGCGCATGCGAAAATACCCCAAAATTAACGCTCCAGAGTGGGGGCCCGTTCCTTTCGGCGCGGTGAAACCCCCGATGACGAATTCCTGTTCGAGCAGACACTTCACTTTAACCCATCAGCCGCTGCCACGCCCTGACTCGCGACGGGACGCGCGGCGATTTACCACGATGCCTTCGATGTCGCGCTCGGCAATGGCGGCAGGCACCGATTCTGCGTCTCCTTCGAGTTCGGGCGAAAGATAGAGCGCGCGGTCGTTGAGCAGAGGCGCGTGCTCCTTTCCTCCAGCGGAAAACTCTGGAGGTCGTCGCCGTCGAGTTAAAGAAGATCAAAGACGAACGCCTGCACGGGCGTTTCGTCGCTGGCGTTTTGAATGAGTTAGAAGGACGGGCAACCGCGTTCGTCGGGCACGATGAGTTCGCCATCGAAAATGGCGGTGTCGCACGGCAGCGCCTGCACCGCTTCGACGATGTGCGGGAAACGCGCGCTCAAGTCATGCTCCGTCCGCGACCACAAATGCACGGCGTCGCCGCCTTTCGTCGCGAGGAAGCGGTACCCGCCTAGTCTCAACTCGTATAGCCATTCTTCGCCAATCGGAAGACTCGCGGCGAGCTTCGCTTTCATGGGCTGGATAAAAACAGGCTCTTTGCTTCGCCTCGCCTTCTTAACGGTGCGCGCCTCGGAGATTGCGTCCATCGTCCGGCCCGCCGCGGTGGATAAATCGCAGGTCGAACCGGAGGGTTGTAAGTTATTGCCAGTTTTGATGAGCAGCCATTGATTCTCCTCGTCGCGCATCTTCACCAGCGCCCATTCACCGCGCTTGGGCGGGGAGTGGAGAGGCTTGTCCTCTTTCATGGTAACCAACGTATTGGCGGCAACTGCGGGGCTGCGCGTATCAGTGCGCGGAATAGTGACCGCTTCGCGCACGGAAAACTCTCATCGTCGAATGCTGCAGAACGGCGCGCTGAAATGATGGTGCGACACGGCCGGCCGCACCGCACCGCGCGAAATCAGAATTACTATGAAACACTCCTCTTTGGAAAACTCCTGGGACGCGATCAAAGGCCACCTCAAGCAACGCTACGGCCAGCTCACCGATGACGACCTCACTTTCGCCGAAGGCAAGGGTGATGAACTTCTGGCGCGACTCCGCGAAAAACTGGGCCTTTCTGAAAACGATCTCAATGGGGTGCTCAATGAGTTGAAAGCGAATGGCGCTGGTCGCGTGGAGCAGGTCAAAGGCAGGGCGGCGGATATTGCCGACGACGCGCGCGCCAAAGTGGGCTCCGCCGTCGAAGACATCAAAGCCAAAGGCAGTGCCGCCGCCGAAGAAGTGAAGGCGCAAGCCGGCGTCGCCTACGATGAAGCTCGCAAGCGCGCCCGCACGCTGCGCGAAAACGGCGAAGAATACATCCGGCAGAATCCGCGTGAATCTCTCGTCGCGGCATTGGGCGCGGGATTTGTCGCTGGACTTTTGATCCGGCGCTAAGCGCCCTGCTAAGGCGACCATTTGCGAGGCGGCTCGCCTGCGCGTCATCGGTTTGTCCAGCTTCGGCCGACGAACTGATGGCGCGTTTTTTTAGACAATGGCTATACGACGCTGCGCCGAGCAATGGGTTCTTTGAAGCGAGGCATTCGATTCTGTTTTAGACAAAAAAAGCGCCGCTTCCCCCAGAAGCGGGAAGCGGCGCGTGGGGAATTCTTAGGAGTTAGTCTTTATCTTTCTCTTTACCTTCTGTGGTAGTGGTAGTCGTAGTTTTCTTTTTGATCACAGCTTCCGGCTCAGCGATCGTGGTTTGTTTGCGAATAATGACACGGCTTACAACCATCTTATCGCCCTCCTTCACGTAACGGACAGTCACCGGCACGCCGGTTTTGACGATGTCTCGCTCCACACGGTTTCCTGCTTCGTCCACGTATTCAGTGGTTTTACTAAAGGAGTAGCGGACCGGTTCCGTAGCTTCCTTTGTGCGCAACACGATCGCGTCCGGATCGAATTGAGTAACCGTCCCGATCATTTCCGTCGGTTGGACGGTGGTAGTAGTTTTTGTGGACACGGAACCCGGCTCGGTGGTCGTCGTCTGTTTGCGCACGATAACGCGACTTGCGACCATCCGGTCGCCTACCTTCACGTAACGAATGGTCACCGGTGTCCCGGCTTTGACGACTTCGCGGGTGATTTTGTTGCCGGCTTCGTCCACGTATTCCGTTGTTTTGCTGAAACCATATCGGATGGGCGCTGTTCCTTCTTTCGTCCTGACGATGATAGCGTCTGGGTCGAATTCCGTGATCGTCCCAATGGCCTCAATGGGTTGCACGGTGGTGGTGGTTTCTCGCACTGCCTCTTGTGCGTTGATCATGGGTGACACGATCAGCGCGGAGGCTGCGACGGCGAGGATGAGTTTTGTTTTCATGTTTTATCTATGGGTTATTTGGTGTTTTCGCCAGTCGTAACCGGCAGGAATAGTATCGGAAGAAGTAAAGACAACGGTTGTTTGTTTTTGCGTTTTTTTCATGCACGCAGCGGCTCGGTTCCGCGCGAAATGTAGATAGCATGAAAATCAAACTTACCATCCGAGCCTTTGCCCTAGCGACGATCCTTGCCACCTCAGCCTGTGGCACAGTCGAACATAGGCCCGTCACCACCACAACTACGACAGAGGAGACGACTGCCGTGCATCCGATGCGCGGTGCGAGCACTACCGAAACAACTACGACACAAATTCGTTAAGGGAGCGGCGAGATGGCGTTTACTTCCACCGTGTATGGCCCGCCTGCCTGTAAGACCGATGATCCGACTTAGCTTTTTATGAAGACAAACCTAACTACCACATCAATCCGGTACCTCGCGCTTGCCGCAGCTCTGGTCGCGTCGCTCGCGACGTCCGGTTGCGAAACTCCCGGCCAGACGGCGCTCCTCGGCGCAGCCACTGGCGCAGCGATCGGCGGCGCGCATCGCGGTCGCGGTCGTGATGCCCTTGTCGGCGCGGGCATTGGCGCGGGCACCGGTTACGTGGCGGGCCGGGTCGTGCAAAACCAGCGCGAGCGGGCGTATGACGAAGGCTATCGCGGAGGGCATTACGCGCGGCGCGGGTACTACGACCGCGAGGGATACTGGCATCAGTACTGATTTACGGCAGGGCTGTGCCGGACCTCATCGGGATCGGCGTCTTGCGCTTGGTGTCGGACTTGAGCGGTGGAGCGGAATTTTTCTCCAGCAAACGCCAGCCTTGCGCAGTCATCGACCGGATGACCATATCCCGCTACTCCTGAGGAGTGACCTGAGCTTGTGTGGCCTGCACCTGCGCGGAGGCAAGGGCGGCCTCCTGTTCGTGCGGAGTCGCGCCTTCCTTGAACCAAACGTGATCGCCGGTTTCTACGATGGCGCAAGCGGCGAACGACACGGCCAGCAGCACCCGAAGAAATGGACAGGCATTCATGTTCCTTCATCGTGCATCGGGCGGCCATTGGACGCGTGAAATGTCGGATACATCCGCGCGTCGAGCTGCGCGCGAAGCGAGGTTGGAAACCAATTCACTACCATGCCTCAAGGAGATAAACGCAGTTACACTAGCAAACAGAAACGTCAGGCGCTGCACATCGAGGAAGGTTACGAAGACCGCGGAGTGCCGAAGAAAGAGGCCGAGGCCCGCGCGTGGGCGACGGTGAACAAGACGGATGGCGGTGGAAAAAAGAGCGGATCGGGTCGCGGCAAAAAAACCAGCAATGCGCGCGCGCTCAAAGATGGCCGCGACACAACTAAGCGGAAATCTGCCAAGTGAACCCATCTCCTCCTGCATTACATCTTCGTGCCCTCGCGACAGATTTCGGCGGCACGTTCACGCACAAAGGCACCGTGAGCGAAACGACGCTGGGTGCGCTGGCTTCAAACTCATCCTCGTGACGGGCCGCGAACTGAACGACCTCGCGGCCATCTTCCCGGAACGCGGATGGTTCGATCTCGCGGTCATGGAAAATGGCGCAGTGCTGTTTCACCCCACCACCCAGACCCCCGAGGCGCTGGCCGATCCTCCTCCGAGCGAATTCGTGGCGCGGCTGCACGAGCGCGGACTGCCTTTGCAGCTTGGCCTCGAACCCGCTGAAGTCGCGGGCGTCGGCGACGCGGAAAACGATCACGCTTTTCTCGACATCTGCGGGCTCTCCGTCGCCGTGGCGAATGCGCTCCCGGCGATCAAGGACAAGGTGCAACTCGTCACAGTCGGCGATCACGGCGGTGGTGTGGTGGAACTCATCGAGCGGCTGCTCCCCGCAGCGGAGGCGGTGAAATGAAAGTGCTGATGATCGACGTGGGTGGGACGAACGTGAAGCTCATGGCGAGCGGGCACGAAGGCTTTCGCAAATTCCCGTCGGGCCGCGGACTCACTGCCGCGAAGATGGTGAAGGGCGTGCTGGCGGCGACGGGGGATTGGGAATACGAGGCGATCACGCTCGGCTTCCCCGGCCTCGTGCGGGAAGGAAAGATCGCGCGCAATCCGCTGAATCTTTCCGGCGGCTGGATGGACTACGATTTCGACAAGGCTTTCAAGAAACCGGTGCGCGTTATTAACGACGCCGCGATGCAGGCGCTCGCGCGTTACGACACCGGGCGGATGCTCTTCGTCGGCCTCGGCACGAGCGTCGGCGCGGCGCTCATCGCGGACGATACCATCGTGCCATTGGAGATCGGCATCATGCGACTTTCAAAGTCGGAGGGTTTCATGGATCGGCTGAGCAAAGAGGCGCTGAACACACTCGGCAAGGCCCGCTGGCAAAAGGCCGTTACGAAGGCGCTCACCGTGTTGCGCGATGTCTTCTGGCCCGATCACATCGCGCTGGGCGGCGGCAACGCGAAGTATCTCGAACCGCTGCCGCAAGGTTGCGAGCGCGGGGACAACCAGGACGCCTTTCGAGGTGCCATCCGTCTCTGGACCGGTGCGGACATGCTGGCCGAACCGCTGGTCACGACATGGCGCATTAAGCGAAAGCCGAACGGCAAAGCCGCGAAGTAGCGCTGTCCCGAAATAGTCTCAGCGCGCTCCACTCGGGCCCTCTCGCGGATGGAGCGGAGTCGTCCGATTTAGGTCTCGCAAAGGGGAGAATCCTCCTTGCGGAAATGCCGCGTGGGTGGGCCAAACACGACCTGCGGAAGGGGAAGCGGCCAGTGCCCGCTCGCTGTCCTGCGCGCAATCGACACGACCGTGGAGAAGCACCCGATCGCACCCGATCGCACCCGATCCCAATCCCCGAGATGATTCCGACCGAACTAAAAGTTTGCCAGCGGTCACTTAGATCAGACAGACTGGCATCGTTATGAAGAAGAAAACGAAGCCGGGGGCTCGTCCGGCCCTTCCGAAGTCCCCCGCCGGCATCACTGGCCTCACTGGCCTTGATGAAATCATCGGCGGCGGTCTGCCCGCCGGGCGGACAACGCTTATCGGTGGGAGTGTGGGGTGTGGGAAGACGATGCTGGCCAGGGAATTCCTCGTGCGCGGGGCGGCGCAGTTTGGCGAGGTGAGCGTGTTCATGATGTTCGAGGAAAATGCGGCGGAGCTGACGGCCAATGTGCGCTCGCTCGGCTTCGATCTGGACTCGCTCGTGCCGCAGAAAAAGATCGCGTTCGATCACGTCCACATCAAGCGCGGCGAGATCAAGGAGACGGGCGAGTTCGATCTCGAGGGATTCTTCATCCCGCTCGGCCCCGCGTTTCAGCAATCATAGTTCTTCTCTTCTTCTGATGATCCTCAAACGACTCCGATCAGAAACTCAGGCTCAACACTCGGCTCTGGAGGCACGGATTCCGTTGATGGATCCGGCGTTTTCGCTGGCGGATTATCGGCGGCTGCTGGCGCGGTTTTACGGCTACTACGTTCCCCTGGAGGCGCGGATGGTTGCTTGGTCGAGGGTGGAAGCGCGGGGGATTGATTATGCGGAGCGTGTGAAGGTGCCCGAACTGGAGCGTGACTTGATCGCGCTCGGCGAGACGGCGGAGACAATTGCGCAGTTGCCGCGCTGCACGGTGCTTCCCGCGCTGGCGACGGAGGCGGAGGCGCTGGGATGTTTGTATGTGGTGGAAGGCTCCACGCTGGGCGGACAGGTCATCACGCGGCAGTTGCTGAAGAGTCTCGGGCTAACGGCGGAAAATGGGGTGGCGTTCTTCAACGGATATGGCGCGGAAACCGGCGCGCGCTGGAAGGCGTTTGGCGCGTGGCTCGAAGAGGCGGCGGCGCGGCTTGATCAGGATGACGCGATCATCGCAGGCGCAAATGAGACCTTTCGCACGCTCGGGGAATGGTTATTTGCAAAATAGAAAACGCCTCAGACCCACGCCAACCATTCATCCATTCACTTTCACATGAACACCCCCGCCACCCCTCCACCCGAGGCCCCGCTTCCGTGGGCCTCCGGCGGCTATAGCATCAAGCGCCACGGCGTCTCGCTCACGAATTGCGATAGCGAACCTGTGCAGACGCCGGGCTGCATCCAAGCGCATGGCGCGCTGCTCGTGCTGCGGATGAGCGATCTCGTCATCCTGCAGGTCAGCGAGAATGCGCGCGATTTCCTCGGTGCCGCACCGGAGGCTTTGCTCGGTAAACCGATCGGGGATGTCGTGTCGGCGGATGGCGCGCGGCGGCTGCACGATTTCTTGGGGAAGGAGCCGATCGACCGCAATCCGCTCTACGTTTTTACCCAGCCGATCGCTGATGCGGCGGTGCCGCTCGATTTCTTCGTGCATACGATCGAGGGCGTCGTGTTGCTGGAGTGCGAGCCGGCCTCGCGCGATACGCCGGACTACTATGCGTTAGTGAAAAAATCCGTCGCCCGGATGCAGGCCGCGCCGACGGTCGCTGAATTTTGCCGGGCGGCGACGGAAGAAATCCGCAGCTTCACGGGGCTGGATCGCGTGATGGTTTATCGCTTCCACGCGGATTTCCACGGCGAGGTGGTGGGTGAAAGTAAGCGCGACGACATGGAGACGTGGCTTGGCTTTCACTACCCGGCGGCAGACATCCCGCAGCCGGCGCGCGAAATCTTCAAAAAAATCTGGGTGCGTCCGCTTCCGAATGCCGCGGGGCCACTGGTGGAAATGGTGCCGCTCACCAATCCCGACACGGGCCGCCCGGTGATGATGACGCACTGCGCGCTGCGCGGCGCCTCCGTGATGTATACCGAGTATCTGCAAAACATGGGCGTGGCGGCGTCGCTCACGCTTTCCATCCTGTGCGATGGCGAACTGTGGGGACTCATCGCGTGCCATCACCTCACGCCGACGCATTTCCCGTATCAGGTCCGCGCGGCGTGCGAATTCATGGCGCAAGTCGTCTCGCTGCAATTGCGCGGCGCGGAGCAGCGCGAGGCGCTCGCGTATCGGCTGCGCATGGAGGAAATCCACAACCGGCTCATCGCGCAGGCGGCGCTCGATGCGGGCCTTTCCTCACTCACCACGGCCTCGCCAAATCTGCTCGCGGCCATCGATGCAGGCGGCGCGGCAGTCTTTCATAGCGATCGCTGGTGGCGCGTAGGCAAGACGCCGGGGGACGCGCCGCTTGATGAGCTGAAGGACTGGCTGGCGCAGCGCTCCGAGTTTCGCTCCTCCACGCGGCCCGCTTACGTCACGGATGCGCTGGCTCGGGATTTTCCCGGCGGGGCGGCGTTGGCGGAGGTCGCGAGCGGGGTGCTGGCGGTCCCGCTCTCGCGGCGAAACGGGAACGTCGTGCTGTGGTTCCGCCCGGAGACGATACAGACGGTAAAATGGGGCGGCGATCCGACGGCGAAGCCGATGGCCACCGGGCCGCACGGCCCGCGGCTCACGCCGCGGAAATCGTTCGAACTTTTCACCGAGTCCGTGCGCCAGCGCTCGCTGCCATGGCAGCCGGTGGAGATTGAGGCCGCGCTGCGGCTGCGGCTGCTCATTCTCGAGATCGTCGTGTCCCGCACCGAGCAACTCACCGAGATGAATGCCGACCTCACGCGGAGCAATGAAGAGCTCGACGCCTTTGCCTACGTGGCGAGTCATGATTTGAAGGAACCGCTGCGCGGCATTTCCAAATACGCCCATCTGCTCCTCGAAGACGCGGCCTTGGCGGAGAGCGTGAGTCGGCAGCGCGTGGACGGTCTCATGCGGCTCACGCGGCGGATGGACAGTCTGCTGGATTCGCTCCTGCACTTCTCACGCGTGGGCCGGGCGACCCTGCAATTTCAAAGCGTGGACCTGAATGAAGTGTTGGCGGAGGCGCTCGAAATCGTCGATGCGCGCCGCGAGGAAATCCCCACCGACATCGTCATCCCGAAGCCGCTCCCGACGGTGATCTGCGACCGGATGCGGGTGCGCGAGATCTTCATGAATCTGCTCGCGAACGCGCTCAAGTATAACGATAAGCCGTGCCGTGAGATCGAGATCGGCTGCGTGCCGGGGGATGGAGGAAAAGCGCCGGCGGACGGGGGGAGCCCGGTCCTTTATGTGCGCGACAATGGCATCGGCATAGAGCCGCGGCACTTCGATACCGTCTTCAAAATGTTCAAGCGCCTGCACGGGCGCGACGAGTTCGGCGGCGGCTCGGGCGCGGGCCTGTCCATCGTGCAAAAGCTCGTCGTGCAACATCGCGGCAGCGTCTGGGTAGAGTCTACTCCGGGCACCGGCAGCACGTTTTATTTCACCCTTGCTGCCGACCGACCTGAAAATCCATGACCGCAGCCCATTCCCGTTTCCTGCTTGTCGTAGAAGATTCCGACGAAGACTTCGACACCGTGCTCGACGCCGCGCGGCGCATCGGGCTCAAACACGAGATTCGTCGCGCGGCCACCGGCGATGATTGCCTGCGGCTGCTCGGCGAATGGGAGCGCGAGCGACTCCCCGATCCGGCGATCGTGCTGCTCGACCTGAATACGCCGGGCACCGATGGGCGCGACGCGCTGCGGACCATGCGGCAAAATGACCGGCTGCGCACGCTGCCGCTCGTCATCCTCAGCACCTCGGCGAATCCGCGTGACGTCGAATTTTGCTACGCGGCGGGCGCGAATGCCTACCACACGAAGCCCGTGGATTACGCCGCGCACTTGCAGGTGCTGTGCGATATTTTCGACTACTGGGTCCACCGCGTCACCCTGCCGCCACCTCCCCGCTGACCGGATGAAAACGCCCTTTCACATCCTGATCATTGAGGACAATCCCGACGATCGAGCAGACATCCGCCAGATGCTGCTTCGCGGTTCGGACGTGCATTACCGCTTCACGGAAGCAAGTACGGGCGCGGAGGGTCTTCGCGCCTGCCGGGAAGTGGGCGACGCCGCGCCGGACCTCGTGCTGCTCGATTTTCACCTACCCGACTCGGATGCGAAACTAATCCTCGCCGAACTCCGCGGCGACGCCGCTCTGACGCCGTTCCCCGTCGTCGTGCTCACCGGCTCCGAGACCATCTCCGGGCCGGAGGTGCTCCGGGCTGGCGCGCAAGATTACATCGGGAAAAGCTGGGCCACCGCCGAAAGCCTCACGCACACGATCGAGAATGCCGTCGAGCGTTTCCGCCTGCTCATCGACTGCGGCCATCTGGACACGCGGCTCCGCGAGCAGGAAATGCGGCAGCGTTTCGCGATGCAGGCGGCGGGTGCCGGCGCGTGGGATTGGCACATCGCTTCGGGCGACATCGTCTGGTCGCCGGAAAACTACGTGCTCCACGATTTCGATCCCTCGCTGGGAGCGCCGAGCTATGTGGATTGGGAATCGCGCGTGCATCCCGACGACCTCGCTCTAACGAACGGGACGGTTCGCGCCGTGGTGGAGGGAAACACTTCGGAATACCGCGCGGAATACCGCGTGGTGCATCGCGATGGCCGCATCCTGTGGTTGCTCAGCCTCGGGCGAATGCAGCGCGATGCCAGCGGCGCGGCGATCCGCTTCTCCGGCATCAATCTCGACATCACGGCGCGCAAGCAGGCGGAAGCGCAGTTGCGCGAGCGCGAACACTTTCTCAAGCGCATGACCGATATGAGCCCCAGTATCATCGTCGTCTTCGATCTGGAGGAGGAGCGGTGCGTTTTCATCAATCGGACGGTCGCCTCCGTGCTCGGGTACAGCGCGGAGGAAATCGTTGCCATGCGCGACAACATCGCGCCGATGCTGATGCACCCCGACGACTTGGCGCGCTTCCCCGCGCACCTAGAGCGTGTCCGCATGCTCCGCGCTGACGAGACCGCCGAATTCGAGCACCGTTTGCGCGACCGCGCAGGCGAGTGGCACTGGTTTCACAGCCGCGATGCGGTCTTCACGCGGGATGATGCTGGAGCGGTGCGCCAGCTCATCGGCACAGTCATCGAGATCACCGAGCGCAAGCGCGCCGAACTCGCGCTCGCCGGGGCCGCGCAGCGCAAGGATGAATTCCTCGCCATGCTCGGCCACGAACTGCGCAGCCCGCTCGCCGCCATCCGCCATGCCGTGCGCATCGCCGAGGATACTCCCGAAGACCGCGAAGCCTGCCGCTGGGCCGGCGAAGTCGTGGACCGCCAGAGCGCGCAGCTCGCGCGCATGGTGGACGATCTGCTCGACGTCTCGCGCATCAATCGCGGCCGCATTGACCTGCGCCCCGAATCGCTCGATCTCCGCCACGTCCTCGACCACGCCATCGCCGTCGCGCGTCCGCTTTTCGAGGGAAAACGCCACACCTTCACCGCCGAAATCGGCGAGCACCTCGCCGTCACCGGCGACGCCGCGCGGCTCCAGCAGGTCTTCGCAAATCTCCTGAACAACGCCGTGAAATACACGCCCGACGGCGGCCACATCGCCCTCACCGCGCAGCACCAGGACGGCGAACTCATCGTCCGCATCACCGACACCGGTGTCGGCATGTCCGCGGATTTGGTCCCACACGTCTTCGATCTTTTCCGCCAGGCCGAGACGACGCTCGACCGCGCGCAAGGCGGCCTCGGCATCGGGCTCTCCGTCGTGAAATCGCTCGTCGAAATGCACCTCGGCAGCGTCGTCGTGGAAAGCGAAGGCGAAGGCCGAGGCACGACCGTCACCGTCCGCCTCCCTCGTCTGTTCGAGCTGTCTGCCACCCCCGCCTCTCGGAAACCCGCGCCGACTTCCGCCTCCTTGCCCCGCGCCGTCCGCGTCCTCCTCGTGGACGATCACCTCGACAGCGCCCGCGCACTCGCGCGACTCCTCACCCGCCGCGGCTGCAATGTAAAACTCGCTCACGACGGCCCCGACGGCCTCGCCGCCGCGCGCGATTTTCTCCCCGAAATCTGCCTCCTCGACCTCGGCCTCCCCGGCTTCGACGGCTTCGAGCTCGCCCGCCAAATCCGCGCCGAGTCCACCCTCCCGCGCCCCATCCTCATCGCCATCTCCGGCTACACCCAGGACGCCGACCGCGCGCAATCCCAAGCCGCCGGTTTCGACCTCCACTGCGCCAAGCCCGTGGACCTCGACACGATCGTGGAGACGATCCGGGCCAAGTGCCTGGTGTAACTCCCTGTGGTTGGGAAAGACACCGCTTCTTCACCGGAGCCGCCAGGGCTGGCGCTTCACGGGGTCGCTGGCTTGTTCGAGGTTGGCTCCGACTTGAGTGAACGTGGCGCCTAACGGATCGAGGGTCCCGTTCAGGTTCACGGAGGCGGTTCGGAAATTCCGCAGGGTGACTTTGAGGGCCTCGACTTCTTCGGCGACCGTCATGGTGCCCAGCACGGTAAGCGCGGTGCGGACGGCGGGAAGTAGATTGACGACGCGGATCGAATCGCACGCCGCCGTTCGACTGGGCGCTGCGGACTGAGGCTACGCGCGCGGCGGCGTGGGGATGGTGAAGCGGAACGTGGAGCCGCTTCCAGGCAGGCTCTCGACGGAGACTGTGCCACCGTGCGCTTCGACGATCCGTTTCAGAATCGCTAGCCCGAAGCCGGAACCCGCGCGGGCCGGATCGGGATCGGTTTCGCGCTTGTCGAAAATCACCGCGATCCGCTCCGGCGCGATGCCCGTGCCGTTGTCGCGCACCCAGCACTCCACGCCGTTCGGCATTTCCCGCGCGCCGATTTCGATCTCGCCGCCAGGCGCAAACTTGACGGCATTGCCGACGAGATTTTGCATAGCGCGCGCGAGCAGACTGGCATCGGCATCGACCGTGAGATGACGCGGGACGGCATTGGCGGTGCGGATGTTTGCGGCATCGATGACGGGGCGCACATCGCGCAGTAGCTGGTGGACGAGCGGCCAGAGGTCGAGTTCGCGGCGCACGGGATGGAAGCTTTCGTCGCCGTCCCGATGCTGGTCTTCCGCCATGATGCGCCGGATCAAATCGTCGATGCGCCGCACGTTGCGCTGCAAGGCGCGGAGCATCTCGACGGCGTTGGGAGCCGCAGCGATCACGTCTTCGGCCAGCAAATCCGCGGTCAGGGAAATCGCGTTCAACGGCGTGCGAATGTCGTGCGCGACGAAGGCGAAGTATTCCTCGCGGCTCCGCCGGCGCTCCTCCGCCTGCTCGCGCGCAAAGGCATCGACCGCCCATGCGATCGCATCGTCGATGATGTGATTGATAACGCGGCAATCGTCCACGCGGAGCCGCAGGCCGGCGCTCTCCGCCGCGTCATGCACCGCGTGGCGGAGGATGTTGTATTCGATCACCACTTCCTTGATGTCGAAGCCAGCGGCGAGCCTTTGCAGACCGTGCTCGACGGGGCTGCCCGGCCGTCCGGTGGCCACCTCCTCATCATGGCGCGCGATGGCCGCGATCAGCTCGTCGATGAACTGCGGCACGTGATCGCGCAACGTCGGGCCATCGAGATGGGCCGCGCCCGGCAGCTCGCAAACGGTGGCCTGCCAGCGCCCGATGAGCGTCGTTTTATTTTCACGCAGGATGGCGGCCAGCGCGGCGAGTTGAGTGGGCATGGGGCGAATGGGAAAGTCCGCGACTATAGGGAACGTTCCCGCCGGGACAAGGGGCGCGGTGGAGAATGCCCGGAGTCAGTGTCGCGAAAGTGAACGCCGCATGTCGTCGCCCGCGACGCTTTTCGCGAGGGCGCGCAGCATTCACAGGGGTGCAGAGAGATGGCACGGAACACGATCCTGCAAACAGGCATGAATAAGTCCCTAAAAACCGCCTGCCGCGCCCAGTTCACGCTCGGCGATTTGATCGTTGCCGTCTCCTCGTCGAGCCGCAACAGCCGCGAAGCCACGCTCGCGGTGATGGACCTCCTCAAGTCGCATCGCGTCACCCTCGGTCGCGGCCACACCGTCCGTCGCTGTCGCCGATAGCATATTTTCCCGCGCGATTGTCACAGCCGGCGACCAGCGCGGTCCCCGATTACTCCTCCGCCTCATCGGCAGCCGCCACCCGGCGGTCGTGATCCGCCTCGGCGAGGCCATCCTGGACCAGCCGCTCCGCGACGCTGCTCTCATCGTCGAGCGGCGCGCGTTCCGTGCGGTGTCCCTCTTGATCCACGGGATCGTCCCACGCGGTCAGCTCTTCGATGGCGGGCACGACCGCTTCCGGCGCGAGCGGCGTTTCCGTGGAGCCTGCGAGTTCCGCCGCGGCGCGGGCGAGATCGGCGTCGGTGAAAGTTTCGCGCCCGTCGATCTGCGCGAGTTCAGCAGCGCGTTGCGCGATCTCTGTGCCAGACGCTTCGCCCAATCCCGGCGACGCGGCTTTCAAACGATCGGGAAGAGAGCTGTCCGAAGTCATGGCGCTTTCTCCTCGATTTCTTCGCGGGTGAAAATTCCGACGATCTTCATTTCGCGATCCACGACGGGCAGGAAATTCATGCCGTGCTCGTCCATCTTGCGTCGCGCCGCCGCGCAGTCCTCGTCCTCGTAACAGAAAATGATTTCGCGATTCATGATCTCGCCGACGCTCGAATCCTTCGGATCGTGTCCATGTCCGCCCATTTTCCAGTCGGGATTTTTCTCGTCGATCATGCCGACGAGCTTGCGGTCTTCGGCCACTGGCCATGATCCCGCGTCGCGCTCGCGCATTCGGTCGCCCGCGGTTTGCACGGTGTCTTTCGGGTGAAGCGCGCCTTCCTTTTCGGCGGCGAGCGATTTGAGCGAGGCGGATTTTTCCGAGGCCGTAGTGGTCTTTTTGCTTGGCATAATGGAGATGGCTTTCCCTGCCATCGGCGGCGCGCGGCGGAGCGGACGTGTCGAATCCCGACGGCTCCTTGCAAACCCTCGCGCGCGGCCTACAACGAAGGACGATGCGCATCTTCATCGTCGAAAATCATCCCGACACCCTTGAGTGCCTCCGCCGCCATCTGCTGCGCGCAGGGCACGAAGTCGAGACGGCGCAGACCTGCGCGGACGCGCTGCGCGATCTGCCCGCGAAGCCGTGCGATCTGCTCCTCACGGATCTCGGCCTGCCCGATGGCGACGGCTGGACGCTGCTCGAAAATCTCGGCGCCGCGCGCCCGCCGCTGGCCGTCGCGATGAGCGGACGCAACAGCCCCGCCGACTGCGCCCGCAGCCGCGAAGCCGGTTTCCAGCATCACCT
>JANLQB010000820.1:0-1835 GCA_031367565.1 Verrucomicrobiota bacterium | reverse complement strand
AATTCTTCCGCCACGAATTCCGGCGAAAGGCCGCTGGTAAAAGCTTCGCGGGCCGCATCTGCGAAACGCAGCGCGGTTTGTAGCGCCGCTTCATGGCGCGCGTTGATCGCCACGGACCAGTCGCGCTGCGCCGTATCGCCGCCGGTGATTTTGGCGACGATCGCCTCGTCGAGCTGCGCGATGCCTTCGCTTTTCACGCAGGAAATGCGGACACCTTCGACTCCGCGCCAGTCGGCGTGTTCGCCGAGATCGGACTTGTTCAGCACGAGTAGGGTCCGCGTTTCTAAATCTGAAATCTGAAATCTGAAATCTGAAATTCCCGCACTGGCGTCCACGACGTGCAACACGAGATCCGCCCGCTCCACCTGCCGCTGCGTGCGCGCCATGCCTTCGCGCTCGATTTCATCGTCACTCTCGCGCACGCCCGCGGTGTCCACGAGGCGCAGCGGGATGCCGCGCACGTCGATCGTTTCCTCGATCACATCGCGCGTGGTGCCTGGCCGCGCGCTCACGATCGCGCGCTCGTAGCCGAGCAGGAGATTTAGCAGCGACGATTTGCCGACATTCGGCGCACCGAAGATGACGGCGCGCACGCCTTCGCGCAGGATTTTCCCGGGTCGTGCGGTGGCGAGCAAAGCGGTCGCGCCCGCGCGGACCGCGTCGATTTTTGCCAGCAGCGCGCCGCCAGTCGCGGGGTCGATGTCTTCATCGGGGAAATCAATGTACGCCTCGACGTGTGCGAGCACTTCGATCACGCCGTCGCGCAGTTCGCGCATGCGCTCGCCGAGTTTGCCCTCGAGCTGTTCCGTCGCGGCGCGGAGCGCGAGATCGGTTTGCGCGCCGATGAGATCCATCACGGCTTCGGCCTGCGTGAGATCCATCTTCCCATTCAAATACGCGCGCTGCGTGAACTCGCCCGGCTCCGCCGACCGCGCCCCATTTCTCAGCAGTAGCTCCAAAATCCGCCGCGAAATCAGCACGCCGCCGTGGCAGGCGATCTCCACGACCTCCTCGCCGGTGTAACTCGCGGGCGCTGGGAAATGCGTGAGCAGCACCTCGTCCAGCTTTCGCCCGCCATCATGGATCGCTCCGAAGTGCGCGAATCGTGGTGTGAACTCTTTCGCCCCGCGAAAAATCGCGCGCGCCATTTCCACCGCCCGCGGCCCGCTCAGGCGCAGCAGCGCGATCGCGCCTTCGCCAAAGGGCGTGGCGATGGCGGCGATGGTGTCGGTCATGCGAAAATCAGCGCCGGAAATGACTCAGGCAAAGGCGTAAAGGCGCCAAGGAAAGACAGTGCTATCCGGTCCTTTGTGCCGTTGCGGGAGATTTTTGCCATATCCGCCTACGCCGTCGCGGTTTCGCGGATCGCCAGATTTGGCAGCGTCTTCAGCTCGGCGAGGAAGCGTTCGTTTTGAGGCATCGTGCCGATGCTCACGCGAATCCACTCGGGCAGGCCGTAGGCGTTCATGTCGCGGATGATGATTCCGCGTTTCATGAGCGCGTTGAAGACGGCTTTGCCGTCGCCGACTTTCACGAGGACGAAATTCGCGTGGCTGGGGATGTATTCGAGATTCATCGCGGCGAATTCCTTTTCCAAAAACGCGCGGCCTTCCCACGTCAGCTCGCGTGTTTTCTGTTGGTGCTCGTCATCCAAAATCCCCGCGAGCGCGCCCGCCTGCGCGATACCGTTCGCATTAAAGGGCTGCCGGGTTTTTTGCAGTACGTCGATCAGCTCCGGCTTCGCGAGACCGTAGCCGATGCGCAGATTCGCGAGGCCCTGGATTTTCGAGAAGGTGCGGAGCACGACAACGTTGCGGCCTTCACGGACGAACTTC
>JANLQB010000795.1:0-1751 GCA_031367565.1 Verrucomicrobiota bacterium | reverse complement strand
GTGCTCTTGGTCACGTCGGTCGAGAGCGTTTTCAGCTCTGCGATACGCTCCAGCACCTTGCCCGCCGTTTTCATGGCACCATCCTGCGTTTGCAGGAACGAGCCAGCATTGCCGATGTTGTTGTTGGCTGCCTCGTTACGGTGGAGAGCCGCTTCCATACGCATCGAGACCGCCAGGCCACCCGCATCATCTGCGGACGAGGTGATCTTCGACCCACTCGAGAGACGGGCGAGGCTCTTTTGGAGCATCGAGTTGTTGTGGTTGAGGTTCACCGAAGCATTTGAAGCAGCGATGTTCGTGTTAATTACGAGACTCATGTCTTTAGTATCCTTTCTTGGATTTGTTGATCTGCGACGTCCGTGTCGCGACGGGCCACTTTGTATTCGGTGTCTGACCTCACCGATCGGCGCATTCGCTCCGACAATTGAGGAGTCGGCAGGGATTCACGCGGCTTTAGCGATTTCGTGGAAAAATCTTACAAGTGAGCACGCGACCTGTTCTTAAAGTCTACAGCATGAGAACCGGATCGACATCAACCGCAGCCCGCAAAGCCGCATGGGCCTTGAGCCTCGCGCTTTCTCTCTGCCACGTCCCCTGCTCCGCGCAGCCTTTGGAAAAGGAGCTTCGCCCACCCTTCGGCCTCACCTGGAATGCTCGTGGCATCGACCTCGAAATGGCGCTCGTCGGGGCCAATGGAAACATCGTGGCGCGCAAAAAAGAGGCAGGCGATGGCGAGATGTGGCTCGTGGAAGGCTTGCCGCAAATCGCGCTGCGACGCACAAAATTCCACCTCCGCAAAGACCGCCTCTCGGGAGTGGAACTCGAATACGGCAAGGAAGACTGGACCGCCGCAAACTACGACGGCTTCATGAAAAGCGTCCACCAGCGCATCGAAGAAAAATATGGCGCCGGAGTGCAGATCGCGCGGAAGCAGGCTTCGGAAAAAGGAGTCCTGCAAACGCTCGTCGGCTACCGTTGGAACATCGCGGGCGGTTCGCTCGAGCTCGTCTATTTCGCCGCTCAAAACCCCGCCAATCTCTTCCGAACCATCAGCCTGCACTACGCCGCCGAACCGCCTGAAGAACCGGCGAAAGCGGAACCCGCGCCCTGACTCGCGCGCAATCTTGTCGCCGCTCGCAGCGGACGAGTTGCGCCGATTGCGACGCGAAAATGCCCACCTCAAACTGGAGAACGACATTTTTAAAAAAGGCGGCCGTCATCCGCGGGACCAAACCCCAAACGGGAGCCGGGCGATGATCCAGCTCGGCGCGCAGAAAACCGGCGGCAGTATTCGCCAATCGAGGAGGCCCGCAGCAGCTTCTACCACGCCGCCAGTCCCACCGTGACGCCGTTTATCGGCGGAACTCTCCGCTCGGGGTGTGATACCATCTTTCACAAATAAAGTGACATATAAGTGATGAGAGGTGGCAGGAATAAAACTCAAACTTGGAATGCCTGAAGTCGCCGCGCGCATCGACGAGATGCATGCGCGGGAGCCGGACGGATGGCGCAAAACGCGGCTGCTGGCGGTGAAGCTTGCGGCCTGCGGGGAATCGACTTCCGCGCAGATCGCCGATGCGCGCGGGATCGCGCGGGGCCATGTGTTTGTGTGGCTCAAGGTCGTGCGCGAGCGGGGGCTGGAGGCGCTTTTGGAGCGCGGCAAGCCGGGGGCCGAAGGTGGGCGTCTGTCGGGGGGTGAAGCCGAAGGTCATCGCGGCGTTGCAGGCGAAGCTGGAGGCCAACGAGTTCAC
>JANLQB010000794.1:0-12663 GCA_031367565.1 Verrucomicrobiota bacterium | reverse complement strand
CCATGCGGCACGCGCTCTGAATCGGACTTCAGCCAAAAAATGTCGATCGCCTCGCTACTGCCATTGATGATCTGCAGCCTCGGTCTCGGCGCGTCAGGCGCGGCTAGTGCAGGCGTCAACGCGGTGAAGAGCAGCGAGAGGCAGGCAAGAAATGTGGTGCAGAGTTTCATAAGAGTGATGGTCCCGGATCGTATTTAGGAACAAATTCACCCGATCGGATCAATGCTCTGGAAAGGTTCCAGCTCACACCGGACCGTATGGGCACTAATGGGTATTCGGTTTCGCCAATCACTGGGGAGAATCGACGGCGCGCTCGGGGATCAGTTTCAGCGATGCGAGCCAGTTCAACGCACCGCTCTGCCAAGCGTCCCACATCGGGCCTTGGTAGCCGTTTAGACCGTGATCGCCGGATGGAAGTTCGAGGCATTGCGTGGAGACACCCTTGGCCTTCAGCGCGTCGTGAAACAGGCGGCTATTCTCGATGGACACGACGCGATCATCCACGGCGTGCGCGAGGTAAGTAGGTGAAGTTTGCGCGGTAACTTGCTTCTCGTTGGAAAACAGATCGGCCAGCCCCGTGGGCGGATTCGGTCCGAGCAGATTCTGCTTCGATCCACCGTGGCCTTTCTCACCCATGCTAATGACAGGATACACGAGAACCGCGAAATCGGGACGGCTGCTCGCGCGCTCGATCGGATCGGTCGCAGCGGCATGGCCCGCATCGAAATGCGTCGCCGCCGTCGAGGCGAGATGTCCACCCGCGGAGAAGCCGATGATGCCGATGCGCTGCGGGTCGAGGCCCCACGTCGCGGCCTTCGCGCGCACGGTGCGAATCGCCCGCTGCGCATCAAGCAGCGGCACGAACGCGCGCCCGCGCGGAAGGCGATATTCGAGCACGATGCCCGTGACCCCATGCACGTTCAGCCATCGCGCGATGCCGCTGCCCTCAGGCCCGGTCACCAGTCCACCGTAGCCGCCGCCGGGACAAATCACCGCCGCCGCGCCGTTCGCTTTCGCCGGTCGATAGACCGTGATGAACGCATTCGCGGCTTCCGTTTTCCCATCGCCGACCGGTGCCTGCTCCGGCCACAGCGCGAGCTTCTCCGGCGGCGGAGTTTCCGCCGCCGCGGAAGTAATCGCGGAAAACAGCGCGTCTGCGATCGCGCGCATTCCCTTGTCCCCCGGATGTCCCGCAACGCCTGCGTGCTCGATCTTTCGCTCACTGCGCGCCGCGTTCGACTCATCACGACCAAGCGCGGAAATGTCCACCCATCTCGCGCCCGCGTCCGTGGCCGCTTTGTGCATGATCCCGTCCTTCACCTCGTGCGGCCAAAAGCAGCTCCGCACAAAGATCGCGGGCTTCCCGCTTTCGTTCAGCGTCGCGAGCAGACGCGTAAACGCCGCCGCGAATTTCGTCCGCGCATCATCATCCGCGGGATCGGGCACATTTTCGCCAATGGCCACGACCACGATGTCCGCTCGGAAATCGAGAGCGTCATTGAGCCCAGCGCGGAGATCGAACGTCGCGTACTCGCGCTCGAAGCCCGCGATGTTGCGCACCAAAATCTGCGGCACCCTGCCGCCCACCCGCGCGAGGTCTGCTGCGACAAGATGCACATAATCTTTCGCCTCCTCGCTTGCGGCCATGCCCCAGTTGCCAGTCCAGCCGATGTCCGGTTTTGGGCCGTGAAGCGTGATGCTGTTGCCGAGGAAAAGCACCTTCGCCGCAGGCAGCGTGCCGACCCTCGGAAGCACCTCCGCCGCAAAAGCGGAAGACGCAATGAAAACGAACGCGGTGAGAATACGGGCGACGGAGATCTTCATGGTGATGGAGGCTACCCAATGATGATGATCATTTTACCCGGCAAGTCCATCCTCGGCGTGATGGATCAGCGCGCGATTTCGCTGCCGTGGCCACTCCACGTTCTCGCCCGTGCGATGCCCGCTTCGTTGTCTTCTTTGAAGTGATAGTTAGTAGTTCTTCCAACTATCATTTGTAAGTTTCAGGCGGCTTTGGGACGACACCAATCGCTTTGTAGTCGAAGCCGGTTTCGAGTGGTTGGTATTCGCCCACGATCTCGACACTGCGGGTCGGGGTGATGGCCGCTTCCAGGCCCATTCCCCAATACGCGGCGTTAATGATCATCCTGCGAAGTCCTGCGCTTTCCATGTCGGCGGCACTACCCATCGTAGTGTGAAACACGCGGGCGGTTTTGCCCTTGCTAGTTTGCCAGTCTTTGCACCACGCCACTGGCAGCGGCTCTTTTTTCCGATTCGGCTCATCGTCGTGTTTTCGCCCCATCAGCGGTTGGCCCCAGACGAGCGCGGTGCAGCCTTCCGGCAAACTCCCGCCTACTTTGTAAGTCCGATAAACATCCGACGGCCCCCAGATGTCGGTAACACCGGTGAGGATAGGATGCCCCTTCTCCTCCTCGACGATCATCCCGCGCGTCGAGTCAGCATGGTAGTTACCGTGATGCTCCATGAACGTGCCGCCCAGCACGTCGTTTCCCCAATCCACGTTCTTGCCGTTAATCTGGTAAGGGAGCGAAGCGTGAAAACCGTGGTTGGCCGTCCGGATCGCGATGATCGGTTTGCCGGAGTCGATGTATTTCACCATGCGCTCCCGCTCCTCCATGGGTAGCGTGAGCAGACGCGCGAAGAAAATGACAAGGTCTGCCGAAGCGAGATACTCCGTGCCGGGGATGTGATGTTCTTTGAATTCCTGACCCTTCTCGGGATAGACCGGCATCGTCGGGTCCACTTCGCCCTTGTCGTTCACCGCGAATAGCACAGTGCAATCGAAGCCATGATGCGTGCTCAGTATCTTGGCCAACATCGGCATGGATTGTTCACTGCGGTATTCCTGATCGGCGGCGATGAGCACGATGTGTTTACCTTTCCCCGGGCCTTCTCCACCTGGGTAAGTCAGCCATTGCGGGCTTTCAGGAACCGGGTGCGCAAAAGCACACGAAAAGAGTAGAGTGAAAATGAAAAATTGCAGGAACGTGCGCATGATTGACATCGGGATGTAGCTAGTTGTTCGGTATCTCGTTCACGGTATAGTATGCCTTGCTATGCAACAGGTGCTCGCCGTCCTTGGACGCCATCTTGGCGAGGTCGAAGTCGTGAATGTGGTCTTCGGTGATTTTATCAAGCCGCACCATCACGGACATCCCATCGGCGGACGGGATCGCCTCGGTGACGCGGGGAGTAGTCTGGTCCACTTCCGGGCTGCCGTAACCAGCGTGGTAGATGTGGGTGTAGGTGATGATCCGATAAGTGTCGGGCTTCGCCCCGATTTGCGGATCGACGGGCTTGGTGAATGTGAGGAGGAAACCGTCTTTCTTGATATTGATCTCCTTGATCTCGAACGGCACGACGCCGCTCCAGTCGATGCGCTGGATGGCAAAGGGCTGGGTGCCGCGCACGGGCCACTGGCTGTTCGTCGTGAAGCCGCCGACGATGAGCTGTCCTTGCGGGGTAAACTCCACATTCATGATGCCGGTCGCGAGTCCTTCGCGGAACGGGTAACACGCGCCCTGCCACACACCGTTCACCTGCTCGGTCGTCGCACGCATGATGATACTGAGGGTGTAGTCGCCGAGGAATAGCTGATTGTCGAACGGACCGAATTTTCCGCCGGTCGTGTTGAGCCGGAATCCAGAGATCGAGCGTCCCATCTTGATGTAGGGAAACTTCACGGCAGGTGGCACCAATTCCTTCACCCGCCTCTTTTCCACACCCATGCGCGAATCGCTTTTCGGCTCAAGCACGGGCGCTTTTACATTCGGTGCGAAGGGATACCAGTTATAACTCGCAGGATGTCCGAGAAACGCGCCGGGCTTGAGATGCTTGAGCGAACAGCAGCCATTCCACGGCCCTTGGCTCTCGATGACAAACATCACGCCTCCAGCATTGGCACCCACGCCGGCCGGGCTGCGAAGTCCGCTGCATACGGGGATCATTTTACCATCAGGCGTGACTTTCACCGACCAGCCGCGAAAGAGATTGTGCGATTCATACGAGCCGCTGAGGCCGAGCGCGATCCAGATGTTACCTTCCAGATCGGGTTTCGACGCAAACGCGAATTCGTGTCCCTCGGCATAACCCCAGTTGTTTGTCAGCGTGTCGTAGTTATCGGCCACGCCGTCGCCGTCGGTGTCGGAGATGCGCGTGACTTCGCCGAAGCTCGTGGACACCATCGCGCCGTCCCGCCACGCCAACGAAAAAATTTCATCCTGCCCGCTCGCGAACAACTGATACTCCGGCTTCGGCGGCGTCTCGAACGCGCCCTTCACAAAATAGATATCGCCGCGCCGCGTGCCAACCGCGAGTCGTCCGTCCGGCAGTATCTCAAACCCACCGGGCCGTATCGGCACCTCCGGCGGAATCGGAATGTTCACGATCGGATAGTATTTAGCCTCCTCCTTTGCGCTGCCCCACATCTCGCCGAGATCTTCGGCTGCGCGAGCAAGCGGGCTGACGGAAAGGGCCGCGAGGGCCACGACGAAGCACACGTTTACCATTCGTATTCCAAAGTGAGAGTTGACTGACCTTTCGGCAGCGTGAGCGGGATGAGCACTTCGCCGGACTCGCCGTCGCGCACGATTCCTTGGTGATTGCTAGTGATGCGGAGTTTCAGCGCATCCGCGGTGAATGCCTGCTCGGATTGCGTCGTGATTTTTTTGCCCGCCGCTGCGCGGAAGTAGAACGGGGGCTGCGCGTCGGGCGCGTCGAAGCGGAAGGTGCGTTTGAAAAACGCCGTGCCGTCGTTGCCATGCGCTTCCTCAAAGAAATCCTCCACCGCGATGTCGCCGTAGCCATACCGGAAAGTCGGTCGCCGCTGTGCGTCCAGATGGTAGCCATGGAACTGGTAGCCGTGATCCTGCGGAAATGAGTAGTTCGTTTTTCCTTTGTACGGCCAGCGATCATCCAGCGATTTCAGGCGGTCGAACGGGATGCCGGGTGGAAACGAAATCAATTCCGTGCCGCGCGGGTGATAGGATCCTAAATCGACATTTGCGAACTCGCCTTTCCAAAGCTGGCGCAGCGACATCTGCTCGGAATCAAACGACAGGCTGATGCGCGCGGGATAGCCCACGCCGATTCCGCGATAGCCCGCCGGGCCGCGTCCACGGCAAATCTCGGTGACGTCGGTGACGCGAAGTTCGCTCGACTGCCGCGACAATCCCGCCGGCTTTTTCGCCCGCGCGCCGTCTTCGAGGTAAGTCCACAGCGCCTCGATTTGCTGCGCCGTGTCGCCGCCAAGGATCGTCGGCCGAATCGACTGACCGCCCGGCCAGTAGCTCGGCATAATCACCGTCGGGTGAAAGCGCGCCGGCTCGCGCATGTAGAGGTGGAACCAGTTTTTCTTGAGGCGCTCCGTCACGTTCACGATGTCGAGCGCGCCCGCGCCGCCTGATTTCTGGCCGTTGTAGTCGTGACACGCTATGCAGCTAAATCCGTCCGTGCCCATCATCTCGTAGCCTGCGTTCTTCGATTCCTGAATGTTCGCGACCTTTGGAAAAGTCACCGCTTCGAGCGTATCGACCTTGCCAAACAGCTCCACGAGATGCCCGACATTTGCCTCGCCAAACTGCGGCATGGCGGCGTCGAGATAATCGCGCTGCCGCTTTCCGCGCAGCAGCACTTCCGCGATCCACTCCGGCTTCAGCTTCGCACCGACGTGCGACAGCGGCGGCGGAATGCGGCCTTGGTCGCCGAGCGCCTCGCGTGTCCCGGTGAAGTTCGCGTTGCGCTCCGCTGCGATGCCGCCGAGGCCGGCCCGCTCGTGGCAGGCGATACAGTTGAACTGCGCGAGCGTGGTGTTGATGCGCTGCTTGTCGTCGAGCTTCATCTTCTCCACTTGTAACAGCGCCTTGGCAATCAACGCGCGCTGCTCCGCGTTCAGATCAAAACGCGGCCACGCTCCGACGCCTTCGCTGAGACAGCCTTTCGCCGGATCGAGCCTCGCAAACGCCGTGCCCGCCTTCGCAGTCCTGCCGAGATCGTCGTGGCATCTCGCACAGCCGAGCGTCGCAAAGTGTTCCTCGCCGCGAGCCGCGAGTGCCGTATCCACCTTCAGCGGCGCAAAGGCCAGGATCGGCTCATTCGAAATCGACAGCATCGCCGCGGGAATCGCCGCGCGCGGGAACCCCGGCCCTTCCATCTCGAATGAAAACTTCGGCTCGTGACCCGTGTGAAAATAGACGAGCTCAATCTTGCGCCAGCCCACCGCCAGCGCCGCCGCACCTTCCAGCTTCTTCACCCCGCGCCGATCGCTCGGCTCTTGCGCGGTGATCTCTTTGCCGTCGAGCCGCAGCGAGCCGCCGTTCATTTCCAGGAAAAAGGAATAGCGCCCCGCGACCGCGATCTTCAGCCAGCCTTCGAACTTAATCGCCGTGTGATGCTGCAACTTCCCGAGGCTTTCCGCCGCAAAATCATTCACCAACCCCGCGCGCTCCGCCTTCACCTCGTCGCTCTCCAATCCCTCCCACACCTGCCCGCGATACAGCGTGTAGGCAAGGCTCCCGGGCACCCGCGTATTTTGCAGGAGGTAATGCGCGATGCGCTCCACGTCCTGCCCCGGCAGGTGCATATCCGGCATCCGCCCCGAAGGCCGGCTCGCGTGCGGCTCGCGCAGAAACTGGACAAGGCTTTTGAAGCTATACTTTTTCTCCAGCGCACCGAGCGGCGCGGAAGTCTTCGGCAGTAACTCCACTCCCTTCGCATCGCGAGGCGAATGACACGCCGCACAACCCCGCGAAGAAAACAACCGTTCTCCGAGCTTTGCCGCCACCGCATCCGGCGGCTCCGGCGCAAAATCACTCTTCTTCAGCGACAACAAATAGTGCGTGATCGCCTTCGCGGTTTCCGCCCGTTCCACACCACCGAGTTGCGACATCACATCCGGCATCGTCGCCCCCGGCTCGATCCCATGTGGATCGCGGATGAACGCCTCGATGTATTCCGGATTCACCCGCGACCCGACCGCAGAAAGCCGCGGCGCTTTTTTCGACTGCCCGGCAAACGCCGCGTCGCTCGCGTGACAAGCCACGCAATTCAGTTCCTCGATCAACACCGCTCCTTTCAGCTCCGGCTCCAGTTCGCTCGACACCAATCCCGGAATAACGACCTCCGCAAATACGGACGCCACCAAGCCGAGCAGCATGATTCCAATGGTGAGTGGTCGAAACATTTTTGGCGATGTGTGCCCACCTAATACGGAATCTCGTTCAGCGTGTATGTGCATTTATATTACTCCGGCGAATAAAAGCCGTGCGGCAGCTATTAATCCGGCAACGTGATAGCTCCGGCCCTTCCGTGGGAAAGTCCTTTATGGGATGGGTGCGATCACCTTGCCGGATTAATAACTTGCTCATTCCTACTCATGAAGAGGTTTTGGGATAGGCTCTAGTTGTTCGGCTATCATGTCACACTTGCCTTGGGGGACTCCCTTCATCGTCCGGCCTTTGGGGAGATCCTGCCAGATCAGTCCGTTGGTGTTCTCGTTGGTCCCTCTCTCCCAGCTATGATGCGGCGTCGCAAAGTAGAACTTCACCGCGCTGACTGCTTCGATCTGTCCCTACCAGTGGAACTCCGTCCCGTTGTCCGCGGTGATCGTTTTCACCCGGTCGGGGTGCCTCGCCAGCAGTTCCCGGAGCGCCCGGTTGGCTTCCGCGGCGGTGCGCGCCTTCATCTTTCCGATGAGCACGTAGCCGCTCTTGCGCTCCACCAGGGTCAGGATGCAGCCGCTGCTTTCCCCAGCGCCCCGACCGTCCAGATCATCGGGTAGAGGCGTTCGGAGTACCACAGCTTCGCAAAATAAAACCCGATCGGCGCCGCCACGCGCCACGCGCCGGATTCCACGCGCCCGACCAGCCACGCCGCGCCGCGATCCACCGCCGCGACTTCCGCCGTCCCGGCCAGCGCCTCGACTGCGAGGGCGGTTTCTTCCACGGAAGATGGCCCACCTTTCGCCCCACACCATCCGCCATCCGCAGCCTGCCAGTCCGTCAGCCAGCGCACGCCGCGCGCGAGCATCGGCTTAGAAATGTGGAATCCGCGTTCACCCAATTCGCGAAGCGCGATGACGACGTGCGCCGTTCCGTACACAGGATTCTCGTCATCCGGCGCGTGCTCGTTTCCAAACCAGAGCGGGAGCCACGCACCGTCCGCGCGTTGGGTCTTCGCGAGGAAGCGGAGGCCGTGTTCGATCGCGCGGAGGGTGCGTGCTTTCGTGCGTTCATCAAGCTGCGGCAGCCACGCGCTCCATGCGCGAAGGGTGTGCGCGGTGAGATCCTGCGAACTGCGATCGAAAGGGAGTGCGCCCCAGCCGCGGCAGAAGGTCGGGATGCCGCCGTCGCGATTTTGCAGATCGAGGAGCCAGCGCACGCCCGCGATTCCCGCCTGCTGCTTTTCGGAATCCAGCGCACCGAGGGCGAGCAGCGCGAGGAGTGCGCCGGGAGTGTCATCCGCATCGGGCACCCCGCCGGGTAAATCCGTCCACGCCCAGCCGCCGGGCGCGGCATGGGTGTAAGGATGCTCGACGCGGTATTGCTGGCCGAGCAGCCACTCGCGCAGCGTCATCCGCGTTTCGGGCGAAGCCCAATTCCGCTGATACGCGAGCGCCTTGATGGCGAGCGTCGTGGTCCACGTCGCGAGATTCGTGTCGATGGCCCAGCTTCCATCTTCGCGCACCGATGCCCGCAAAAACTCCACGCCTTTTCGCGCGACGACGTGATCGCGTTTACCGATCGCTGCGAGGCTCATCGTCACGAAGCTCGTGAGTGGCGTGGCTTCGAGAAAGCCGCCGTTTTCCGGCTGAAGCGTCGCCAACACCGCGAGCGTGCGTTTTCGCAAAAAGCGGCGAATCAAGCGTGCGACAGGATTCCGAGTGGGGCGATAATGATGAATGACCTGCCCGATCGCGATCAGCGCAGGCAGCGCGTAGCTAACCACCGGCAAACGCAGCGCGCCGAAAACCTGATGCGGCAACGCCGCCAGCTCGAACGGAAGCGGCATCGTGTGTTCCCAACCGATGCGGCCGCAGAGCGCAAGTGTCATCAGGATCGGCACTGAAAACGTATGATCCTTCCCGTATCGGAGTTTGATCGCGGCCGCAAGATTCCGGGGAGCACGCTCGTCAAGCGTGCTGGGCTCGGCGACCCGCCGCGATGAACTTTCGAGAGCATCCGATGGGGATGAATATTTTTTCTGTTCACGACCCGTGGCAAAAGTTCGTTTCGGCGGGACGCCAGAACCGACGCTCGGGACGAGCGTGCTCCCCAGCGCCCCGGTCGCCCGCTCCAACACACTCGGATATTCTTCATCTGCATGAGCCGCACCGAAAGCCGCCCAGCCCAGCGCCGTCGTGCTGATATTACTTTTGCTCCGAATCGTATCACCCCACCCGCCATCCGCGTTCTGATTCGCCGCCAGCCAGCGCAGCCCGCCGCGAATCAAGTCCCCATGCCCCACGCGATCCATCTTCGCCAGCGCCACCACCGCCGTTGCCGTGGAAAGCGCGCTGCTGGAAAGCTCCCCCGTCCAATGCCCGTCCGCGTTCAACTCCGCCATCAGCGCGGCGCTCGCCTTCGCCAATGCCGCGCGAAGCCGCTCCCCTTCCACCATCCTCAAGCCAGCGTATCCTGCTCTCGCTTCCGCGCCGGCATCGCCGCGCATGCGCCCTTGCAACCAAAGACACGGCTGAGCAGCAGGCGATTCCGGCTGATCCAGCGATACACGATTTCCGCGACAAAAATGACGCCCGGCAGCCACAGGAAAAGCGCCACCGGCACCAGCAGAGGCAGCCGCATTCCCAAAAAGCGAATCGCCCGCGCGCCGCGATACACACGGCCTTCCGGCGTCACACAATGGATCGCCTCCTGCAATTCTTCGCGGCTCAACTGCGGCGCGATCTCGGGCGCGCGCGGGCTGGAGAGCGGCGTGAGCGTGAGCACGTTCCGCCAGTCGAGCCAGCTCAGCATTTTCATCTGGAAAGTGCAGAGCGAACACTCGTCGTCGTAAAGCACGGTGTGCTGTTTCATATCGTCAGACCGTAGCAGCGGGCCGGGCCGAACTCACTTGGTTTGTTTGGCCGCAGGACCTCGCGAAAAGGCTGGCGCATTGACGTGCCACTCGCGTCTCGGAATGCTCGCTTAATGAAATCCCTCCACGCCATCGCCGCTCTCCTTGGAATCATTGCGACCGTCGCACAGGCTGCCGATGATTCGATCCATCGCTTCCTTTACGTCGCCACCCCCGACGGCGCGCAGATGGAGACTCGCTCGGGAAAAGGGCTCCTCGTTTTCGATATCGACGCCGGCTTCAAATTTGTGCGGCGCATCACGAATGATTCCTTTGAAGCGGGCGTGCGTGGACTGACGGGCTGCGCGGCGACTCACTCGCTTTACTATTCCACGAGCGCGCAAGGCATGGGGCGGTTGGATCTGGAGACGGACAAGGTCGTCTGGGAGCAACGCTACAGCGGCGGGTGCGATCGTTCTTCCGCGATGCTGGATGGAAGCCGGATCTTTGCGCCGACTGGTTGGTGGGAGCGTCCCGATAATGGCGGATTCATCGTGATCGACGGCGCGACAGGCGCGGAATTGCGGCGAATCAAAGTGGGACCCGGCGCGCACAACAGCATCATGAGCCTCGACGGCAAACGCCTGTATCTCGGCACGACGACGACCCTGACTGTTTTCGACCCGGCGGACGAGCAGGTGATCAAGACGATCCCGGATGTCGGCGAGTCCGGGGTCTTTCCCTACACGATCGATAGACGGCAGCGGTATGCGTTCGTTTGCCTCGGCAAACACGTCGGCTTCGATGTCGTGGATTTGGAGCAGGGAAAGGCGATCCATCGCGTGCTCGCCGGCGACTCACCGATCGAACACCGCACGCACGGCGCGGCGTTGACTCCGGACGAAAGCGAATTGTGGATCAGCGATCAGGACGGTAAAAAACTGTTCGTCTTCGATGCCACCCGGATGCCGCCGACCGCGAAAGACCACGTCGAACTCAGCGTGAGCGGGCACGGCTGGGTGAACTTCAGCCTCGACGGCCAGTTCGCGTGGAATCACACGCCCGATGTTTTCGATGCGAAAACGAGGAAGCAAATCGCCACGCTCCGCGATGAGAGTGGCAGACCAATCGGCAGCTCGAAGCTGATCGAAATCCACATCCAGAGCGGCAAAGTCGTGCGCGTGAGCAGCGAATTTGGGCTGGGCCGCAAGGAGCCATAGATCGATTCAAACGCTGAGATGACCCAGGGCCAGAAGGCCGTAAAAAGTGTACTCAGCGTCGAGATGATCGTCGGCCCAGTGTCCGTGAAACCCGCCTTCCGCGCTCCAAAGTGAGTCGATAAAATCAAGGCATCGCTCGCGGACTGACGTGGGAATTTCGCGCTCCAAACACGCGAGCGCGTGCAGCGCGGTGGCGGTCGAAAGGAGATCGGGAAGCGGCGCATCCGGCATCGCGAGGAATCCGCCCTGCGGATGCACGCGCGCGAGCAGCCAGTCCGCGACGCCCGCATTCATCGGCATCCCGAGCTGATGCAAAACCGCGACCGCCGCCGCCGTGGCATTGGTCGAGCCGACCAAAAGCGAGCGCGCATTCGCCCAAGCTCCGTCCGGCGTTTCGAGAAATTTCAGACACTGCACCATCCGCAACGGCTCCGGCATCTCGCGCCGTAAATCCTGATACGCCCCGAGCGCGACAAAGCAGCCATACGCATTTCCCTGCGCCGAGCCCGCGTCCGAATCATACCCGCCATCGTGCGAACGATGCCGCTCCATCCGCGCCAGCAGCGCATCCGCCAAGCGGTCCGGCATCTTCTCCAAACCGATCGCCGCCCAACACCGCGCCAGCGCTCCGAGATGCACAAAATCCAGCCCCACCCCAGCGCCAAACCCGCGCAGGAACGCCTCCACTTTTTCCACCGGCGCTTCCGCCTGCAATGCCTGCAAACCCGCGAGCGAAAAGATCGTGTAATAAAGATCGCTGCGCCCATCGCGATCCACACCGCCGCCATCTGCGGCGAACTGCCGCCGAAAAAACGCCTCAACCAATTTCACCGATTCGCCCAGCGCTTTCGGCGCAACGCGCGCCACTTGCAGCATTTCGAGGCGCAGGCTCACCGCTTCAGACCGTGAGGGATTTTGCGTCGCCGAACCCGAATACCTCTCGGCTTCAAACCGTAGCTGCCGCAGGCGTGAGCGGGATCACCGTCGCGCCGTTCTTCTGCTCGAATTCCTTGCACCAGCCTTTGATTTCCGTGTCGTTGAAAATCTTGCCGAGCACGCGGCGGAGCAAGCCTTTGAGATTCGGATTTTCCACGTCGCGCAAGGTGCGGATGGCTTCTTCTTTGTAACGTTCGAGCAAGTCCTGACAGCGGGTGTCGGCTCCGAGTTCGGTGAAGAGGGTTTCGATTTCGGCGGGCGTGGATTCGGCGAGGCGACGCCAGTGGGCTTCGAGTTTGGTTTTTGCGACGCCGGTCGTGTCTTGCGAAGCGCGCTCGTAGGCGCTGGCGAGGAGCAGGCTGGGGCGGAGGCCGGCGATGTCATTCGTCTCGCCGCTCGCGCCGAGGTCGCTGAGGTCGTCGCGGATCTGGTAGGCGATGCCGAGGGCTTCGCTGTAGTCGCTGAGGACTTCGTC
>JANLQB010000783.1:0-5752 GCA_031367565.1 Verrucomicrobiota bacterium | reverse complement strand
CGCGGCCACTGGGCCATCGAGAACACGCTCCACTGGAGCTTGGACCTCACTTTTCGAGAAGACCCATGCCGTGTCCGGACAGAATTTGCCGCTCAAAACCTCGCCGTCCTCCGCCATCCCACCATCAATATTCTCAAGAGCGAGCCCACCAGCAACCGCGGAATCAAAGGCAAACAGAAGGACGCAGCATGGGATAGCACTTACCTTCTTAAATTACTCCGATTTTAGATGCGTAAGCCCTGCCTCCCCACCACCACCCGCCATGTAACCAAAAAGAAGAAAAACTCACACGCTCACTTGAGACCTTTAATACGGGTTAGGCGCGTTTTTGTCGACATGCGCTTTGATACCAAGCAAAACCCTACTCCCACCATAACAAGGCAAAGGGACGAAGGTTCAGGGACGATGCTGACCTGTACATTGTTTAACGCCCAATACTCGTCTCCGCTGTCTGGCGTCTGACCATAGCGCGCGAACTGCACCGCAGCGGTTGTTCCGGTGGCGGCAAAGGTCAGAGTTGGATTACCGCTGCCATGTCCAAAGTAGTAAATAGCGTAGTCAAAAGCGTAGTTGCCATCTTGGTTCAGACTAAAGGATGCATCCGCCCCGGTGAACCGGTTGAAGTCTGGGCCTATCGTGCTCGTGTACGTGGTGTCCGAGTAACGCTGGGGCGAATAGGCTCCGAAGTTGACCCCTTGTTGCCCATTGCTGAATGTCGTATTCACCAGCGCCGTGCCATCGACGACAAGCCGCCAAGAGTCAGGTCCGTAAAAACTCGCCGATCCGTCCCACGAAGCGCCGACAAAGAGGTCAAAGGCGATGCTGTAGACTTGTCCTATTGTCAGACCGGAAAGATTCAAGGTGACAATCTCATCCGACGACCCGTTCTTGGCAATTCCGCTCCCTAACGGGCCCAGCCACATTGATTGATTTGCAGAACCGAGGCCCCCACTGTCGGTCGGCAGACTCGTCCTGTCGAGAGTCGTGAGCGAACCACTGGCCGTGAAACCACTCGTGTTGGATTCGAAATCGTTGCTGAAAATCACTTGAGCGTTCACCGATCGCACAAATGCGATCGATATAAGTGCCAAGAGCACAAGCTGTCTCATGGTGAATGAGGTAATGGAGGTCATTGGAGTTTTCATTGTTTGTTTGTGGATTCTCTGAGTTGCGGTTGTGAAGAATGTCTGAGCGCTTAACGAGAACAAGATGAGCTACCGGAGGGAGAACGGCGCGCTGGCTGTCGGTGAGTCTGCGGGTTTGCAGCAGCCAGCGTGACTTGCGGAGCCGGTTAGCTGCATCGCTGGTTAGGCGTTTTCGATGAGTTAGTGAAAGCGTCAGAGCTAGAGTGCTGAAAGCTCCGTAACGGATAAGTCCTGCGAGTTACAATCGGCGAAAAGCTGGAAACGTGGGGTCCGTGGAGGGCGGATGGAGCGGCGAGGATAAGACGGGGTTTTCATGGGTATTTTCTGAATCTAAGAGCAAGCGTCTGCAGACAAAAAAAATGTAATCACCGCGCCACCCCCCGGACAAGTTGATCGTATAGATCCCCTAGCAGCGCGTTTTGATTTCAAGAAATTCCAATATTAGAGGCAAGGAAAATCTCGGGTTTTTTTCTGCGCAAACGGCAGATGTCGCGCCCCGTGTGCTTCCACGACTGGCGTGGCTTTGTGAGAATGTTTAGACCCACGACCGTAAATCCTCGTTTCACCGGCTCGACTCCGTCCCCATCTGTTCCCGCCTTGATGTCGGTGACGTTACTCGTAGCGCAGCGATTCGATGGGATCGAGATTCGCGGCTTTGTAAGCGGGATAACTCCCGAAGACGATGCCGATCAGCGAGCAAATCACCAGGCCGATGATCGCCCAATCGACGGGGAAAGCTGGCGGGAGCTTGAGCAAATAGACGGCCAGCGCGTTCGCACCGGCCATTCCCAACACCACGCCGAGCACGCCGCCGATCTCGCAGAGCACCACGGCTTCCATGATGAATTGCATCATGATGTTTCGCTTCTTCGCACCGATCGCGCGGCGGATGCCGATCTCGCGCGTCCGCTCCGTCACGCTCACGAGCATGATGTTCATGATGCCGACGCCCGCCGCGATGAGCGCGATGGAACTGACGAGGGCGAGGCCAGTGCGGACGGCGAAGGTGACTTTTTGAAACTGCGCGATCATCGAGTCGCTGGAAAGAATCTCGAAGTCGTCCTCCAAGCCAGGCGGCACTTTGCGGATCGAGCGCAGGAGGCCGCGCGCTTGCTCCATTGTGTCGGCGAACGACGCGTCGTCCAGCGCCTGCACGATGATCGGCGTGTCGCGCCAGCGGCCAAAGCGATTGAGCCCGGTCGTGAGCGGGATCGCGGCGACGCCTGCCGCGTTTTCATCGGAGCCAGTCCGCTCGAAAACCCCGATGACCGTGTAGTTGATCGACGCAATCTTGATCCGCTCGCCGACCGCCGAGCCGCGTGGGAACAAGGTCTTCGCGACCCCCGCGCTGAGCACGCACACGTCGCGCGCGGATTCCACGTCGTGGTCGAGGACCGCGCGGCCATCAGCGATCGTCCAGTTCGTTGTCTGGAAAAATCCCGCGTTGACGCCTTCGATGGAAACATTCGGCGGAGTCTTCTGCGTGCGCGAAACGACTTCCGTGTTGAGGAACGTCGCGTGCAATCCGACGTACGGCGCGAAGTCCGCCTTTTCCTGAAACCGCTTCGCCTGGGCGAAGGTAATGTCTTTTCGCCGCAAAAACTTCATGAAGCCCTCGGGACCGCCGAAATAGGCACCGGGCATTTTCTGCATCACGAAACTTTTGCTCCCGAGTTGGCCGAGGTTTGTCTCGATGTTGCTCTTCATCGCCCGCATCGCCGTCATCACGAGGATGATCGAAAACACGCCGACGAGCACGCCGAGCAGCGTGAGCCCGGAACGCAGCTTGTGGCTCGCGATGGCGCTCAGGGCCATGCGGAAACTTTCGCCGAGTTCTGCGAGGAGACGTTTCATCTATTCGTTTCGCAGCGCATCGACGGGGCTCATCCGCGCCGCACGCCACGCGGGGAGGAAGCCGGAGACGACGCCGGTGATGATGGCGACGGCAAGCGCGAGCAGGATGACCATTGGCGAAAGCGCGACGCGCGGCAGGTAGTTGCGAGCGATGGCGACCATGCCGCCGGCGATCACCACCGCGATGGTTCCGCCGAGCAGACAAATGCCCGCGGCTTCAATGAGGAACTGCAGCAGGATCGTTCGGCGTTTCGCGCCGATCGCTTTGCGGATGCCGATCTCGTGGGTGCGCTCAGCCACCGAGACGAACATGATGTTCATGATGCCGATGCCGCCGACGAAGAGCGAAAGGCCCGTGATGAAAAAGCCCGCGCTCGCGATGACGGCGGAGACTTTCTTGAACTGGTTGAGCAGTTGCTCCTGCTGATTGATCGCGAAGTCATCATCCACGCCCGGCGGCACGTGCCGGATTTTCCGCATGAGCCCGCGCAACTCTTCGCGCGCGGCTTCGACGTGAGACGGGTCCGCCACTTTCACCTGGATCGTGCAACTCGGGTCCCAGCGGAAACCTCGGAACATTTTCCCGATCGGAATGACGACCTGATTGTCGAGGCTCATTTGCCCGAGCACGCTGCCGCGCTTTTCCAGCACGCCGATGACTTCGAGCGATTCCGGGCCGACGTGGATCTTCTGGCCGAGCGGCGAGTCCCGCAGAAAAAGTTTTTCCGCGATTTCCCATCCGATGACACACAGGTCGCGATTGCCTGCGGCTTCCATCGCCGTCATGAAACGCCCCGCCGCGAGCGTGACGCCGCCGGTGGTGAGAAACTGCTCATTCGTGCCGATGAGCATGACCATGCTGGAGCTGCGATTTTTGAAACGCACGGACTCGATCCCGTGCATCACCGTGGGCGTGACGCCGCGCGCCAGCGTCATCCCCCGCTCCACCGCGCGCACTTGCGCGAGCGTGATCTTTTCGCGTTTCGCCGCAGCATCCCAGCGCTTGTCGGAATCGATGAACCACTCGCGCTGATCGACGTAGAGCACGTCCGTTCCGATGAAAGAAATTGCATCGCGAAACGCGCCGTTGAGCCCTTCCATCGCGGTGGCCATCAGGGTCACGGTGAGGATGCCGATCACGATGCCCGTCGTCGTGAGCACCGAGCGCAGCATGTTGCCGCGGATCGCCTCGCCCGCGATGCGCACGCCTTCGCGGACTTCGGAGAAAATGTTCATGCCACCGGCTCGTCGCTCGCGACTAGGCCATCGCGGATGCGGATGATGCGGCGGGCGTGACGCGCGACGTTTTCCTCATGCGTGACGACGATGAGCGTGTTGCCCTTCGCGGAGAGGCTGGCGAAAAGCTCGAGGATTTCCGTGCCGGTGCGCGTGTCGAGATTGCCCGTCGGTTCGTCGGCGAGCAGGATGGAGGGCCGGTTCACCAGCGCGCGCGCGACGGCGACGCGCTGGCGCTGGCCGCCGGACATTTCGTTCGGCTTGTGGGTCACGCGATCCGCGAGCCCGACATCGCGCAGCGCATTCAGCGCGATCTCGCGGCGCTCTTCCAAACCGACTCCGGCATAGATCAGCGGCAGCTCCACATTTCGCAGCGCGCTCGATCGCGCGAGCAGGTTAAAGGTTTGAAACACAAAGCCGATCTCGCGATTGCGGATTTCCGCGAGGGCGTTGTCGTCCATCTCGCCGACGTTGTGCCCGTTCAATTCGTAAGTCCCTGACGACGGCGTATCGAGGCAGCCGATCAGGTTCATCAGCGTCGATTTTCCCGAACCGGACGGCCCCATGATTGCAACGTATTCCCCGCGCTCGATCGCGATCGAAACGCCGCGCAACGCATGCACCGTCTCGCTGCCCATCTCGTAAGAGCGCCGGATGGAATCGAGACGAATCAGGCTCACTTTGGTTCGCCGCCCGTCTTCGGCGGTTCCGTTCCCACGATCACTTTCTTCCCGTCTTCCAAGTCCTTGCTGATCGCCTTGTATCCGCCCGCGATCACGTCCTGGCCTTCATTCAGCCCGGCAATGATCTCGAAATAATCGTTGTCGCTGATCCCCGTTTTCACCGGGAGCATTTTCGCCACGCCACCGTCCTTCGTAAAAACCACCTCGATCGGTTTCACGCCTTTCACCGGCTTGCCATCGCGCGGCGGCGGAGTCGGTTCGGCATTCAGCAGCGGCTTCGTCGTGCCCGCCGGGAGTCTCGTCGTCACGCTCTGAATCGGCACGGTCAGCACCCCTTTGCGCGAACGCGTTTCCACTTCCGCCGTCACCGACATGCCGGGGCGGAAAACCTCTTTGTCATCCACGCGGATCTTCACTTCAAACTTCGGTGCCTCCGCCGATTGCGAGCTCGCGCCGAGCGCACTCGAAGTCCCCTTCGCCGCATTCGCGATCGCCGTCACCGTGCCCTTGAATTTCCGATCCTTAAACGCATCCACTTCCAGCCGCGCCGTCTGCCCGACCGCGATCAGCACCACGTCAATCTCGCCGATGTCCACGCGGGCCTCCATGTCATTGAGCCGCGCGATCGTCATCATCTCCGTGCCCATGTTGAAAGACGTGCCGAGCACCCGCTCGCCGAGCTGCGACTTCAGCTTCGTCACCGTCCCGTCGATCGGCGAAGTGATCGTCGTCTTCGCCAAATCATCGAGCGCCTTGTCGAGCGCGAAGTGCGACTGGTCCACCATGTGGATCGAGTTATCGAGCCGCAGCTTCGCCACGTCGTAGTGATTCTTA
>JANLQB010000779.1:0-8713 GCA_031367565.1 Verrucomicrobiota bacterium | reverse complement strand
GCTTCCGAGCGTGACGCCGAGTTAGCGCGTGTGAAGGAAGAACTTGCGCAGGTGAAGCGCGACAAGGATGCGGCGGCGGAACGCATCCGCGATTTACAAAGTGAAGCGAACAAACCCGCGCCGCCGCCGATCGCGGAAGCGCCCTCGCGGAATTCGGTCGAGCCGCGCCCGGAGGCGATCCGTGCGGATTTGGAGCGTGTAGTCGAGGAGGACGACGAAGATGACAACGTGCCGGCGAGCGATCCGGTCTATGTCGGGCGCGTCGTTCCGCAGACGCAGCGGGTGACGAATGTAGAGTCGTTTTACGAGCCGCTCGATCGCTACGGCGACTGGATTCAGACCGATGATTACGGCTACGTCTTCCGCCCGGAAGCGTCGCGGCGTCACGACTGGCGGCCTTACACCGATGGGCGGTGGGCTCACTCCGGACACGGCTGGACTTGGGAATCGAATGAAGATTTCGGCTGGGCCACGTATCACTACGGACGCTGGACGCGGGTCGAACGCGCGGGTTGGGTCTGGGTGCCGGGCCGCGAATGGGGACCGGGCTGGGTCTCGTGGCGGCGTGGAAAAGACGAATGCGGCTGGGCACCGCTGCCGCCGGAATCGCGTGGCCGCCACAGCTTCACCTCCACGGTGGATCGCGACTACGACATCGGGCCGTCGGCCTATGTTTTCATCGCGCTGAGCAATTTCGGAGCGCGCTCGTATGCACCCGTGATCGAGCGCCCGGAGCGAAACGTAGCGATCATCAACCAGACGGTGAACGTGACGAACATCACGTATAACAACACGACGAATAACACGGTCGTTTACAATGGCGGCCCGAACTACGACGTGATCCGCGCGCGCAGCAAACAGCCGGTTGAAAATGTGAAGGTGAACTTCGTGCCGCAGGCTCCGGCGGGTGATCGTGGGAAGATTGCGAATGTGCGCCAGGGTAATAATTTCCAAATCGCCGCTCCGCCCGCCGCTGTGGCCGCGAACACCGTGCCGCCTCGGGTGAAAGAAAGACTCGGCAAGCCAAAGGAGGACAAGGGCTGGGCAGGAATCGATCCCGCGCAGGCGCAGAAAGTGAAACAGGAAATCGCCGCGACCTCGACTAACCGGCCACTCCGGCCGCGCCCTGCCACCGGCGCGGTAAATCCCGCCAGGCCAAATGGCGTGGTCCCCGGCGTGACGGCTCCGCCAATCACGCCCGCGCGGCCAGTGCGTCCCGTCGTGGCAGCGCCCGATGCCGCGAAGCCGCAAGTCGATCCCGCGACCCCAATGCCAGTTGCGCCGAGGCCAAACGCGCCCGTCCGCCCGCCCGTCGTCGATAAACCGCGCCCGCTTGATCCCGATGCGGCCAGGCCGAAGCCGGTTGCCGAAGTCCCTACTAAAATCGAAAAGCCGGAAGATCCCAAAAAGCCTGGCGGCAATGAACCGCCGAAAACGCGCGAACCTGAGCCCGCCCGGACCATACCCTTGGCAGAGGTTCCGCCGAAGCTCGACAAACCCGCCGACACCGAACCGCGCCGCGGGCGCGAGGTCGGAAAACCCGCGACTCCACAACCGACACGCGTCAGCCCAGCGCGCGATGAAACGCCCGCAACTCCGATCGTGCGCGAGCGGCCCAAGGCACCCGTTTCACCCGAAGCTCCCGTGCGCCACCGTGTCGAACCTCCGGCTCGGGTCCAACCGCCGGTTGAAGTGCCAGTCCGCATTCGCCCGATGCCCGCGCCCGAGCCGCGTCAGCCACAAGTCGAGCGCCGCCAGATTCCCGCTCCCGAAAGAACCGCGCCGGTCAACCGGCCCGTCGTGCAACAGCCGCAGCCGCCTGTCCGCCGAGTCGTGCAGCCCGAGCGTCCGCCGCAGGAAGCCATCCAGCGCCAGCGCGAAAATGTGCAGCGTCCGCAGGCCCCCGTGGTCCAACGTCAACCGCAACAGCCCGTGGTCCAGCGCCAGCCGCAACAGCCCGTGGTCCAGCGTCAACCGCAAGCTGTGCCTCAACCGCAGAAAGCTGCCGAGGAAGCCGACAAACGGAAGAAGAAAAAGGACGGCGAGCAGTAAAGGCGTCAAGGAACGGCGGGCGTCCCGCCGCTCGATGATTTAGCCGAGTTCGTGCAGTGTGTTTGACTCGAAGGCCTCGATCAACTTTTCCAGCGCCGCGATTTCGTCGCGCGTCTTCGCCCCACGTTCCGTGTCCGCGACCGTGCGCGGCTTCGCGAAAGTGCGGATGTGCTCGATCGACGGGATGATGTCGGCACCTTCGTGGATCGCATCGGACACGGATTCAAAATGATGATGCCGCGCGAGTGACGTGCGGTTCGCATCCAGGACGAGCGTATAGCCTTGATCGCCGTACGCCTGCGAAAACGCGCCGTCGATCGTCACCGCCAGACCGCTCCGTTTCAGCGGGGATTCGCCCTGCTCCAGCTTCACCGGCACATGCCCGTTCACGATCAGCCCACGATCGGGGTCGCAGCCAAATTCCGCGAGCACATTCCGGCAAAACCACGGCTCGTGGATCAGCTCGAAATACGGATTCTTCGTCTCGTGCTGCAAGCGTTTGTCGGCGATAAAATATCCCTCGAACGTCGCCACTTTATCCTTCCCGAAAACCGGCGAGAGCGGCCCGCCCCACAGATACCAGAGCAGATCGAGACACTCAGGATCGTTCGTCCGCACCGCGCGCTGCACGACGCTATTCCACTCGTCGAAAAGCTCGCGTCCGCGCAGTTCACGCCCGTTGATTTTCATCGGTAGAAAATTCCCGCGCTCATCCACCGGCACGCAGCCGTGGAAGATGAGATGATCATCGCGCGACAGCCACATCGTCCCCTTTTGCGCGAGGTAGCGCATCTGCTGCCACAGCATCGGGCTTTGTAAAAACGAGCGCCGCAGCCGCTCGATGCACGCGGCTTCATCGTCGTGGAGCGCGTTCGGATTCGACCAATCGACCGTCGGTAAATGGGTGTCGATCAGCAGATGCGTCTCGCCATCGAGCGTGATCGTGCCCGCTTTCGGGTCGATCAGTTTGAAGAGATTTCGGTGCCCGAGTCCGAACTGCGGATTCCGCTCGATCATCTGCCCGTCGAGCTTGAGCTGGATGATCGCGATCGCTTTTTGCAATCGAGCCAGTTGCAGCGGATCGCGCAACCCTTCACCGCGCGCGGTGAATTGCGTCGCGGGATCGTCAGCGTAATGCTGGCTCACGAGGCGTTCCAGCGGCGCGAGCGGGATGCCGTAGCCTTCTTCGAGCTGCGAAAGCCGCCGGTAGCGGAGAGAAATGCGCAGCACCGTCGCGATCAGCGCTTCACTTCCGAGACACGCGCCGAGCCACGACGCGTCGTGATTTCCCCAGGTGATCGCCACGTTCGGCTGGTGCATCACCGTGTCGATCACACGGTCGATGCGCGGGCCACGATCCCCGAAATCGCCCGCCACGATCAGCTCCGACACGAGCAGATTCCGAATCACGCGCGCGATGTGCCGCAGGAAATCCAGTTCGTCGCCATGCTCGATGATCGGTTCCAGCAGCGCGCCGATGAACTCTGGGCTGCGCTCCAAAAATACGCCGAACAGCAGCTCGCGAAACGAAGCGCGGAAGGCCGGGGGGAAAGCGCGCTCGACTGTCGCCATGTCGTACCGCTGCGAAAGCACGCGCAACAACTCGAACTTCAGCCCGCAAGTCTTCCGCACGAAGGCCCGCCGCTCGCCCACATTCGCAAACGTCCGCTGCATGAAAGTCTCGCGCGGATAGTAGATGAGATTGAGCAGTTCATGTTTCTCCGCCTCGGTCAGCCGGTCGCCGAAAGTCTGCTCCACCAGTGGACGCAGGCTGCCGGAAGCATTGCGGAGGACGTGCGTAAGCTTCACGTATTCCCCATGCACGTCGCTGATGATGTGGATCGTCCCTTTCGGCAAAGTGAGCGTCGCCCGCATCCCCGCAATGGCCGCCAGCGCAGCCTCGGCGGTCGGGTAGCGATCGCGCAGGGCGCGGAGATAATTGAGCGTCTGCACGTGGAACTGAGGCATGGCCGAGAGGATGACGTGGCGCGTCGGAGCGATGCAATTGAAACCGCGAACTCCATGGCGACAGCTAAGATCGCCGCGTTACCGTGATAGACTCACACGCATGAAATCCGGCCCCACTTTCATCTTCACCTTCCTCGTCGCGGCATCGGCTGCCTTCGCTGCGGCTCCGCCGAAAAAATCAGATGAAGATCCGAACGCGCCGGTCAGCTACTTCAAAAAAATCCGTCCCATTTTTCAGGCAAACTGCCAGGGCTGCCATCAGCCGGCCAAGGCGAAGGGTGGCTATGTGATGACCGATTTTGCAAAGCTGCTCAATGGTGGAGAAAGCGTGGCCGATGGCTTGCATGCGATCATTCCGAAAGACCTCAATCATTCGCTGCTCGTGAAACAAATCACACCCGAGCAAGGCAAGGCGGAGATGCCGCCGAAGAAAGCGCCGCTCGCCGAGCCCGACCTCGCGCTCATCCGCCGCTGGATCGCCGAGGGCGCGGTGGACGACACGCCGCCGAACGCGAAGCAGCGCTACGACGCCGCGCATCTGCCCGTTTATCAGCGTCCGCCGGTCATCACGTCGCTCGATTTTTCGCCCGATGGCTCGCTGCTCGCCGTCGCCGGTTTCCACGAAATCCTGCTGTGGAAAAGCGACGGCTCCGAGTTGCTTGCGCGGCTCGTGGGGCTGAGCGAGCGCATCCAGACCGTTCGCTTTTCACCAGATGGAAAATACCTCGCGGCGGGCGGCGGACGGCCTGCGCAAATGGGTGAGGTGCAGATATGGGATGTCGAAAAGCGCAAGCTCGCGCTCAGTGCGCCCGTCGGTTTCGACACGGTCTATGGCGTGAGCTGGTCGCCGGATGGAAAGTCTGTTTCCTTCGGCTGTCCGGATAACACACTGCGCGCGATCGACGCCGCGAACGGCCTGCAAACGCTGCTGCTGAATTCGCACAGCGACTGGGTGCTCGGCACCGCTTTCACGGCGAAGGGCGACCAGCTCGTGAGCGTCGGGCGCGACATGAGCGCGAAGCTCACCGAAGTCGCGACGCAGCGTTTCATCGACAACATCTCGAGCATCACGCCCGGCGCGCTGCGCGGAGGTTTGCAATGTGTGGCGCGGCATCCGCAGCGCGATGAATTCCTGGTCGGCGGCGCGGACGGCGCACCGCAGGCGTATCGCATCGCGCGCAAAGTGCAGCGTCACATCGGCGACAACGCGCTCATGATTCGCAAATGGCCCGCGATGGAAGGCCGCATCTACGCCGTCGCGTTTTCGCCCGACGGCACGAAGTTCGCCGCCGCCGGTTCGCTCGATGGCAAAGGCACGCTCAATTTCTACAACTACGATTTCAACACCGAGATGCCCGCCGACATGCTTGCGATCGAAGGCAAAGACGAAGGTGCCCGCAACGACGACGAAAAAGCGCGCCTCGCCGCGCACTATGTGAGCGAAACGAAATTGCTCGCCACGCTGCCGCTCGAAGGCGGTGCCTACACGATTTGTTACCGGGCCGATGGAGCGTCCATCGCCGTCGCGGGTGAGGATGGGAAAGTGCGTTTCGTGAACACGGCGGATGCGAAAGTGGTGAAGGAATTTTTGCCGGTCCCGATCAGTGGAACGTCGGGGACTTCGGCGCGGTAAACGGACTCAGTCCACGTAAACAAATTCGTTCAGATTGAGCAGTGCGCGGCAGAGTTCCGCGAGCCCGCGTTGCTGGAGAAATTGGGAACATGAGGCGCATTCGGAGTCGTCCGGCGGACGTTGGATCGAGAGGGCAAAGGCGCGTTCGATTTGCGCGGTGGGTGCGTCGCCAGCTTCGCGCTGGATGCGTTCGGCGAAGGCCTGAGCCATCTCAGTGGCGAAGGGGCTGTTGAGCAGCGTGAGCGCTTGCGGGGCGACGGTGGAGACGTTCCGGCGCGGGCAGGAGAGCGCGTTGTCGGGCAGGTCGAAGGTGTCCATCATCGGCACGTGGAGGCCGCGTTTTTGCACGAGGAAGATGCTCGCAACGCCGGATTTTTCGTGCGGCGTGGGATACCAGCCTTTCGTCTTTTCGGCGTTGTCATCGAGCACGGCGGGATTGGCGCGGAGCACTTCATCGGGGAGTTCCGGCCACACCGGCGCCCCGCCTTCGCACGGCAGCAGACGGCCCGCGACGGCGAGCATGGAATCGCGCAAGGCCTCTGCGGTCAGTCTCCGAGGTGGCGTGCTCTGTCGATAGGTCGTGCTCGTGATGATGAGTCGATGCAACTTTTTCAACGACCAGCCGCCGCGGATGAATTCGCGGGCGAGCCAGTCGAGCAGTTCGGGATTTTGCGGGCGCGCTCCCGCGAAGCCGAAGTCATTCGCCGTTGCGACGAGCCCTTCGCCGAAGTGCGCCTGCCACACGCGATTCACGATCACGCGCGCCGTCAGCGGGTTTTTTTCCGAGACGATCCAGTCCGCGAGGACGCTTCGGCGGCCGGAAGAATTGTCGCGCGCAGGCTTCGAGACGATCGCCGGATTGGGATCGAGCGCGGTGAGAAATCCCGGCGGCACGGCCTCGCGCGGCTTGGTGATGTCGCCTTGGAAAAGCACGCGCGTCGCGGGCGGTTTGGCGTTTTCATCGACGGCGAGCAGCGCCGTGGCGAACGGCTGAATTTTCCTTTTCAACTCCTGCAACGCCGCGCCGGCTTCGGCAAAGCGCGACTTGTCTTCCTCGCTCAGCGCCGCCTGTAAATCTTCGTCGGACGGTTTGATTTTCTTTTCGAGCACCTTGAATTGGGCCTTTGCTTTTGCATCCCTCTTTTCGTCGGGAAGCTGGAGCAGCGCTTGATCGGACGGCGATAGTTTCGCGACGCGTGCCACGCGCAGCCGCTCTTTCGCGGGAGCTGCGATCGCCTTCCGAACGTCGCCCTGCGCTTTCATCTGTGCTTCCACGGCGTCGTTCTCGCGGTGAATTGCGTCCTGCTTTTCCGCGAGGTCGATCGGCAGATCGTCCGCGAATTTCACTCCCTCGAAAAACGCGCGCAGGCGGTAGTAGTCGGCCTGCGAAACGGGATCGAACTTGTGATGGTGGCAGCGGCAACAAGAGAGCGTGAGACCGAGAAAGGCGGATCCGGTCGTCTCGACGAGATCGTTCATCAGCGCGGCGCGCACGCGCGGGCCTTCGCCAAATTGCGCGGCGCTATTGTCGTGCGGGCCGAGGCGGAGGAAGCCGGTGGCGATGAGTGCGTCCTGCTCGTCGGCATTGTGCGGCGGACCGGAAAGGAGTTCATCGCCGGCGAGTTGCTCGCGCACGAAACGGTCGAAGGGTTTGTCCGCATTGAGAGCACGGATGACGTAGTCGCGGAAGCGCCAGGCTTGCGGGCGAAATTCGTCCCAGTCGAAACCGTTGCTATCGCTGTAGCGGACAACATCGAGCCACAGGCGCGCCCAGTGTTCGCCGTAACGAGGCGAGGCGAGCAGGCGGTCGGTGAGATTACGGATCGCAGATTGCGAATCGCGGATTGATTCCGCCACGAACGCGTCGGCGGCTTCGGGAGTCGGGGGCAGGCCGGTGAGGTCGAAATGGAGGCGGCGGCAGAGCGCGCGGGCGCTTGCTTCCGGGCGGAGCGGCGCGCGGGCGAAAGCGTCGATCGGGTTCCCGCCCTTGGCGGGTTGCGGATTCGCGATCGGTTTCAGCGACCAAAGATCGAGCCGCTTTCCGGCGAAAATTTTCACGATCGGATTGCGCGGATCGCTCCACGCGTCGCCGAGATTTTCGGTGACGGTGGGGGTCTCGGCTTTGGCCGGAGCGGGCCACGGCGCATCTTGCGCGATCCAGCGATCGAGGTTCGCGATTTCGGCATCGAGCAGTTTTTCCTTTGGCGGCATCGGGCGATCCGCGTCGGCGTGGCGGACGAGTTGCAGCAGCAAACTGTCCGTCGGTTTTCCCGGCACGAGCGCCGGGCCGCTTTCGCCGCCTTTCAGCGCGGCCTCGCGCGAGTCGAGCCGCAGACCGCCTTTTTGTTTCTCTTCACCGTGACACCGCAGGCACGTCCGCTCCAGCAGCGGCCACACTTCCAACTGAAAAATTCCATCCGCCGACGGCTCATCCGCGCGTGCAGAAAGCACGCTCGCGAATGCTGCGAGGACGAGGAGAGGACGGCGCATGGCACGAAGGAAAAGCGAGGCAGACGATTACTCGATATATCCGTTCACCCGAAATACATTTGCGCCAACTTCCTCCTCGCTCCCCATGTATCTCCATTGCCCAAGCTATTCTCGGCGCGATTTCCTGACACGCGTCACTGGCGGATTCGGCGCGCTGGCGCTCGGGGCGCTGGCGCGAGGAGTGGTGTCGATTGATCCGATTCAGCCGTTCCTCCCGCGCCTGCCGCATTTCGCGCCGAAGGCGAAAAGCGTGATCTTTCTCTACATGGTCGGCGGTCCATCGAGCGTGGACACTTTCGACTACAAGCCGGAGCTGCAAAAGCTTGGCGGCAAGCCGGTGCCCGCGTCGATCCGCGAGGCGCTGAAAAATTCCAAACACCGCAATGTCTTCGAGGGCTGCAAGGATGAGCTGCTCGCAAGCCCGTTCAGCTTCACGCAGCATGGGCAAAGCGGGATGTGGGTTTCCGAGTTGTATCCGCACCTCGCGGAGCGCGTGGACGATCTGTGTTTCATCCACTCGATGCAGGCGGACAGCAACAATCACGCGCCCGCGAGTTTCCAGCTTCACAC
>JANLQB010000679.1:0-4250 GCA_031367565.1 Verrucomicrobiota bacterium | reverse complement strand
AAATTTTTGGCGCAGCGCGTCGCGGATTTCGGAGCGGATGACGATGCCGGGCCGGATCGCTTCGAGCTGCGCGACGACTTCCCCGATGCTTTGCGCGCGCCCCGTTTCCAGCATCCACGCGCCGACGACGCCCGCCGTCCGTGAGTAGCCGGCTTTGCAGTGGATGAAGACGATGCCGCGCGCGGATTCATTTCCTATGAAACGCACCGCGTCGGCGAGTTGGTCGTCCGTGGGCGCGGTGAGATCGAGCACCGGCAAATTCAGATAGCGCGTTTTTAGAAAAGGGTCGGCTTCGGAAAACTCGACGGTGAGATCGAGCACGGCGGTGACGCCGGCGGCGATGGCGTCGCGTGCGATTTCCGGCGTGGGAAGTGCGCCGATCCAGACTTGCGGCGCGACTTCGTTCCAGCGGGGCGATTTCCCACGGTAGTGAATCCACGAAAGCCACTGGAGAAAAAGCAGCGGGCCGAGCAGCGCTTTCGTCGGCCGGGTGAGCCGGCCATCGCGCTTCCGATAAATGCCCGCGCCGAAGCCGCCGTATCCAAACGCACCCACGCCGAAGGCGAAGGCGGGCCAGACGAAGGGAAACGTCCACGGCCACGAGATGCGGGCGATTTGCGAGCAGGCGAGCGCGAGGATCGCGTAGCCGATGGCGATGGGGCGATTAGAGGCGCGGGGCGGGGAATTTTCGTCGAAACGATAAAGATGGAGTGCGATCAGCCCGAGCCAGAATCCGCCGAGGACATCGACAAGATGATGCTGCCACGTCACCAGCGTGGAAATGCCGATGAGCGAAAACCACGCGTGCGTCAGCCAGCGCCACGAGCCGCCGAATACGCGCAGGTAAACGCTGGCGAGCAGCGTGCGCAGCGCGATGTGCAGCGACGGGAAAAGATTGTGCGGCAGATCGAAGCTGTAGAGCGCGGCGAAGAGTGGCGCGAACACGCCTTCGACGTGTGGACGCGGGAAGGCGAAACGCAGCGGGATAAGCAGGAAGCCAAGGCATCCCGCGAGAATGCAGAAGACGATGCGCTGGCGGTGAACCGCGACTTCTTCGCGCGTGCGGCAGAGAAACGGTGCGATGACGAAGAGCAAATCCTCCGACCAATACGGAACGATGAGCGCTGGGATGACCGGCCAGAATTGCTCCCACGAAAACGCCCACACACCGACATCCGACCGCAGGCCGGTGAGGCGGTTGCAGACATGATACGCGACGATGAAAAGCAGCCCCGTGAGCGCCACCGTCCACGCGGCGGAAAGCCACGGGCGTTTCACCGAACGATCCGCCGCGCTCGCGAGACGGTAAAAATCCCCCACGGATCAATCGCCTGCGTTTCCTTCTCAAAGCCCGCGTCGCGCACGAGTTCATCCATTTCGGCCTGCGTGCGGCGACGCATCACCCACGGCTGGCCTTCGCGATTTTTCAGCACGCCTGCGATGAAGCGGAGCTGCGGATGCCACGGCTGGCCGGTGTAAATCAACACGCCGCCGGGCTCGACCGCTGCCGCAAATCCGGCGAGGCAGGCGCGGGCGGCGTCGTTATTTGGAAAGAGTTCGAGCAGCCCGGAGACGATGCCGATCGTGGGGCGCGGATCGAGGCTGGTGAAGGACGCGGCATCAAACGCATCGGCTTGCACGATCTGCACGCCGTCGAGTTTCAGCGCCGCGCAATGCTTCTCCGCGACTTCCAGATTCGCCTTCTTGTAATCGCGCAGCAGCGCCGTGGCCGGGATGTCGCGCAGAGCTGCCAGCGTCTCCAGCACGTAGCGTCCGCCGCCGCACGCGGCATCGAGGATGTGGACGCGTTTGCCCGCCGCGTGCAGTTCGCGGATCGCGGCGCGCAGCATTTCTTCGAGGTGTTTCCGCCGCATCCGAATGCCGCTCCAGCCGGGGCTTTCGAGATACGTTCGATCCATCATCGCCCCGATCGGCGAGCTACCGCGCGGCTGGTTTTCATAGACGTAATCGAGCGTCTCGCCGGAATCGAAGCCGCTGCTCAGTCCGAGCGAAATGCCCTCGCTCAGGCGCCCGAGCGTGTTGAACGCGATCCGCCCAGCCTTGGCTGCCAGCGTGTTCGGCGCGTCGAGCATTTCGTAATACTCCGTCTTCGTGAACCCATGCCGGTCCGCATCGCGCAAGGTCGGCAGCGGCGTGGGCGGCGCGGCGAAAAGACGCTTCACGAAATCGCGCACATCGTCCACGACGAGACTCCTTTCGCGCTCGTGGAAAATCGCGTGATGAAATCCCGGCAGCAGCCGCAGCGTTTTATCCGTCGAGGAAAGCCGATCGTAAAACTCCCGCTGCGCCTGGTTTTCCACGACCCAATCCGCACCCGCAGAAAACATGAGCGTTGGCACGCGGATCGCCGCGGCATCGGCGACGAGGCGCGTGCCGGTGTCGTGCAAATCCAGGAGCATGTTCACCGCGATCTGCGGGAAAATGAGCGGGTCTTCCGCGTAAAGCCGCGCCTCTTTCGCATCGTGTGTGAGTAGGTGCGCCTTCACGTAACTCTTCACAAAACCCGGCCCGAGGAACTTCTGGCGGAAACGCAAAGCAGGTACCGCGAGCGGTACATAAAGCCGCACGCGAAACGCCGCCGTCGCCAGCACCATCCCACGAATCGGCGGCGCGAAATCATGCACCCACGCCCCCGCGACCACCGCACCGACGCTGTGCGCGACGATGATCATATCCTCCATCGCGATACCGTGCGTTTTGGAAATATGCCGCACAAACGCATCCACATCCCGAATCAGCACCCCGATGTGTTCCGCCGACCCGCGCTCTCCTGCCGAAGCCCCATGTCCCCGCGCATCCCAGGCAAAAATATCCACATCATCAAGCGCTAACCCCTCCACCGTCTCCTGCCAGCGCCCCGAGTGCTCGTGCCCGCGATGGAAAAGCACGACTGCCCGTTTCGACGGCGTGGCAGCAGGCCAGTGGCGGTAATGCAGCAGCGCGCCATCGTGCGATGGAAAATCCGCTTCGGTGACGGGCTTTGGAGTGGGCGTGTTCATCGTTGGGTGCGGATGAAATTCCATCAGCACCGCGAAGGACAGCAAGAACGCGGCGGAGGGCGAGGCTCATGCCGAGCCCTGCCTTGCTCACCGCAAAGCGCGACCGCATTCTGCTATTGGGTGGCCGCTGCCGCACCGATTTGCGCCGCTATCCGGCAGCGTGCTCGCCTTCCTAGACGCCACGGCGGAAGCCACAGCGGCGCGAGAGGTGAAAGCGTGAGAATCATCCGACGTTTGCCCAAGCGCTGCAACTGCGCCGCATTCCGATTGCAAGGAACGAAGACCAAGTGTGCCGCCCATCATGCCTGAATTGTGACACGGTAGCCCGCGCCACGTAGCGCACGGGGCAAAGAGCGGCCAGCAACATTCCGCCGCGCAGTAGCCACTCGATCTGAAAGACGGACGCGCGCGAGGTGCTGAAACGAAATTCGAGCGATGTTCAATCCATCGCATTTACCGCCATTGCCTCCGGGCGTGGATTCGCGTTGTGAGGCTTTCCAGGATTGACCGAAAGCCGGGCGTTGTTGCCCAACACGCGCCGCTGAAAGGCGGGTGAACCGGAAACCTCGCCGGACTACCTCATTCGGGTCGTGTCTCTTCAATCCACCTTCGTTCCGCAAAGGTGGATTGTGCCCTTGTGCCCGTCTCCTGTCCGTTGTCCTCTTCAAGTTGCATCTCTTAACTCTCTCAGCGCCCGTCGCCGGGAATATCGCGAGATCGAACGCGAGCGTCCGGTGGAGTCATTGAGTTGCCCCGGAAGGCTTCCCGAGTGCGGTCCGACAACCGTGAAAAACCCTGATTTGCCCGGAATAGCGGGGAATTGCGTGGAACGCCAAAGGCGTAAAAAGGCTAAAAAAGCCGGAAAAAAAGCTAAAAAGGGCGGAGTTGGTGCGTCCGACTGTTGAGACGGTCACGACCGGCCAAGGCGTTTGTCCGCCGGACGAAATCAAATCATCACGGACATACGCGAACATCACACACACCGCGCGAGTTGTTGCCAACATTGTTGACACTTGCGGAATTTTGGGCACGGCGCTTCCTTGGGAAGCGTTTGCGGGACAACCATTTACGAGAAATGGAGCGGGTGACGAGACTCGAACTCGCGACATCTTCCTTGGCAAGGAAGTGCTCTACCAACTGAGCTACACCCGCGTTTCAGCGGGCGGGAAGCTAGAAGGGTGGTTCCGGGGCCGCAAGCTGTTTTTTAGGCCAATCCCGGGTGCCTCAAAT
>JANLQB010000675.1:0-5534 GCA_031367565.1 Verrucomicrobiota bacterium | reverse complement strand
TTGGGATTGCGTCGTCGCAAATCGCCCGCGTTCGATTGAAACGCGGGCCGACGCACTGTCACCCGTTCCGGCATCCTCGTGCGCAAACCGCAGCACCATGAGCACGAGAAAAACGAGGCACGACATCAACCAGCCCCATCCAAATTTCCGGCGAGGCAAATTCGATTCGCGTTCCTGACGAGGAGGAGGCGTGGCGATCATAAACCTTCGGCATGCTACCGTTCCGGGCATCGCGCTCAAGCCGCATCGCCGCGAAACTGCCGCCTCCCCATCCCGACGCCGCTTCCCCTCGGAAAAGCGCGTTGCTTTTCCACAGCCCATTCCCCACCGTCCGCGCGTCTCCGCTGCGGCAGTAAATCGGGCTGGGTGCGGCGGAATCCATCAAGAGTATCGAAATTTTCTGGCCAACCACGGGGAAAACGCAGCGCCTGCCCGGCGTGCCGATGGAGGGCTATTACACCATCAAGGAAGGCGCCACGGCGGCGGTGCCCTTCAAGTTGAAGAGCTTTCCGCTAAAAGGTGCGGCGGAAAAAGTAGATACCGCCGGTTAGCCGCTCACACCCGCGTGTGCAACAGCCAGAGCCAGTTCGCCAGCAGCACCGCCACGCACCCCGCGCGTAGGCCCAGCATCCTTCGCGCGGAGAATTTCCCCGGCCTCCAGCGCGGCAGCCGCAGCATCAGCACCGTCACCGCGTAGAGATCGAAAAGCGCGATGCCGAGCAGCGTCGTGAGCATCAGCGGATTCACCAGCCACGCCGCCTGCCAGGCGCCGCGCAACGCAGAGCGCACACACCGCGTCGCCCCGCAGCCGGGGCACGCCCAGCCCGTCACTTCATGAAAAACGCACGCCGGAGTCTGCCAGCCCAGCCGCAACCAAAACCACGCCAGCACCAGCGCGGCGAGCGAAACTCCGAGCCACAGCGCCTCGTGATCCAGCTCCCCGCGCCGCAGCGGACGCCACATGCGATCAATGCGAACCCTGCGCCGCCGCCGCTGCTCCGAAAATCGCCACGAAAACGAGACCCACGAGACAGCCGCACACCAGCATCGGCAAAAATACCGCCAGGACCGCGCGACCAATGCTGATTTCATGCGTTTTCGACAGACCGATGCAGGTGCAAACCAGACCCCAGATTCCACCCACGATCGCCCCGAAAACCGGCACGAGTTGCAGGATGTAAACCGATCCCGACGAGTAGCAATACGTGCGAAACGTCGTCTCATAAGGCTGCTTCGCCCCGCCGCAAATCATCAGCGCCAGATGCTGAAAACCCGCGCCCATGAACATGACGATCGCGATGAGCACCGGCATGAAAATCGCCATCCCCAGAAAATAACCCGTGCTCATCTTCGTCGCCGCCGCGGCATTCGGCCCGGCCATTGCCGGGATCAGCGAGGCCAGCCCGAGATTAAACAAATACTCGTACAGCAGCCCGACGATCCCGCTGATCGTCCCCACGATCACCACGAAAAGCAGCGGCGCGCCGACTCCGCCCTCACGCTTCATCGTCGCGAAAGCCTCGCTCGGTTGCAGCATCACCGCCTTGATCGTCTCCCACCCCGCCTTCACCATCCCGAGCTGCTCACGCCGCTCCCACGCTGGCCCGTCGCGACTCGTATCGAAACCCGCCGGCACCACGCCGCTCTGCATCACACCTTGCAAAACCGCCGGTTTCGCCGCTGCGGAATACGGCTTCCCGTCGATCGACACGATCTCCGAAGGCGGAAAATATTTCCCCGTCGCCGTGCAGCGGATAAAGCCCGCTGGCGGCTCTCCTTCCAGCCCGGTCGCGGCCACGGCGGAAGACGGACGCGCCTGCCCGAGCGGCGTCCAGTTCGCCATGCCCTCGCTCCACACGAGCGTCGCCGCCATCACTTCGCCGGTCGTGATCAGCCGGTCGAGTTCACCCTCGGGCACTGGGCCCATGCGTTGTCCGGCTTTCTCGTAATACCAATTCATGTTGTTCCTTGTTCTGAGGTTTTCGGTCTTCTAGTTTCCGCCGCGCGGCGCGAAGGCCCGCAATGAAGATGAACCTCGCCAGCGAGTAAAACCCAAAACGCATGTCCGCCGCCGTCACCGCCGCCCCGGCCCTCGCCTGCCCGCAATGCAAGTTAGCACTTGATCCCGACGCCCTCGCGGGCGGCCACAGCGCCACCTGCCCGTCCTGCCGCTGCGAATTGCACGGCAGCGTCTTCCCGTCTTTCTGGAAAGATCCCGCCCACCTCGTGAGCCACGCGCAACCGGCCGGCGAAGGCGAAGCCGTCTGCTTTTTCCACCCGGAAAATCGCGCCGCCGTCAGTTGCGAAAAATGCGGGCGCTTCATCTGCGCCGTCTGCGAATGCTCCATCGGCACCCGCCATCTCTGCCCCTCGTGCCTTAGCAGCGGGCTCACCGGCAAAAAACTTCCCGAGCTGATCCCCTACCGCTTCATCTGGGCCGACGCCGCGCTCTTCACCGGCCTGCTCCCGCTGCTGCTCGGCATCGTGGTCTGGCCCTTCATCATTTTCTCCGGCGCGGCGGCGATCTTCTTCGCCCTCTTTGGCTGGAAAAAACCGGGCAGTCTCACGCGCGGACGCCGCCGCTGGGCCGCCGTCGTCGGCATCATCGGCGGCCTCCTGCAAATCGCCATCTGGCTCACCATCGTCATCCTCATCTACACCTCGCGCACCCGATGAGCGACGCCCCCCTCCATTACACGAAACTTCCCGGCCCGAGCGTCGGCTGGGCTGGCCGGACCCGGCTCTGGCTCGCGGAAGATCACCTCCTCGAAGTGAACTCCTCCATCTTCACCGAGCGCTACCACCGCTTCTTTCTGCACGACATCCGCAGCGCCATCGCCCTGCGCACAAAGGTCGGCCTTTACTGGAATATCGCCCTCGGCAGCCTCGCCGCCCTCAGCCTCGCCGCGGCGGGCGGACTCTACTGGGCGAGCATCAAATTCCCCGAGAACGGCGCGCGGAATGCACTGTGGTTTTTCTCGGGAACGTTCGTCGTCGCCGTCGTCGTCCTGCTCATCGCCCTCCTCATCAACACCCTCTACGGCCCCACCTGCCGCCTGCAAATCCAGACCACCGCCGGCACCCGCGTCCTCGCCTCGCCCACCCGCCTCCGTCGCGCCGATCGCCTCCTCGAAAAAATCGTCCCGCACATCGAAGCCGTGCAATCCACCCTGCCGCCGTGATGGCCACCCTCGCCCTCCAGCGTTGCCACAATCACGGCGACCGCGAAGCCATCGCCCGTTGCCCCGAATGCGGCAGCTTCTACTGCCGGGAATGCATCACCGAGCACGACGAACGCATCCTCTGCGCCTCCTGCCTTGCAAAGCTCACACGCCCCGTCGAAGCCACGCCCGCCCGTTTCCGCCTCGCCGCCCTGCGCCCGTGGCTCGGCGCATTCTCCGGCCTCATCGTCGCGTGGCTCTGCTTCTATTTCATCGGCCGGATGCTCGTCGCCATCCCCGCCGATTTCCACGCCAGCTCGCTGTGGAACGGCAGCCTTTTCGAGTCTTCGGAGGAATGAAAACCCCCACCGAAAAGAAACTCCGTCCTTCGATGTTCGAGGTTCGACGTTCGACGTTCGACGTTCAGCCCGCCGCAGGCATTGTTGAAACAGCCAGCACTTCCCGAAAGGGGACGCCGCTGCGCGGGGCTGAACCTCGAACCTCGAACCAGCCGCTTTCCCAAAAATGAACGCCGCCCGCCGCCACCAGCACCTCGCCGGCCGCCCCGCCGACGCCCTCATCGAAGAAGCCATCGCCCTCCTCCGGACCACACCCGCCTCCCTCGTCAGCTACTTCACCGGCGCCATCCCCTTCTGGCTTGGCCTCCTCTATTTTCTCTCCGACATGAGCCACAGCGCCGACGCCGAAGCGCGCCTCGCGCCCGCTTCACTCGGCGTCGCCCTCCTTTTCGTCTGGATGAAATGCTGGCAGGCCGTCTTCGCCAGCCGCCTCCGCACCACGCTCCTCGACGAAGCCGAATCCCCGTGGACCTCCGCGCGCATCACCCGCATGACGCTTGCCCAAGCCGGCCCGCAAACCTGGGGCCTCCCCATCCGCTTCATCGCGCTCTGCATCGGCATCCCCTTCGCGTGGGTCTCCTCCTTTTTTCAAAACGTCAGCATCCTCGGCGATGGCCACGCGCCGGCAACGCCCGACGCGCCCACCGTCTCCAGCCGCAGCATCGCACAGGCGAAACTCTGGCCCGGCCAGGCCCACAAAGTCATTCTCCAGCTCTCGTTCCTCGGCCTCTTCATCTGGATCAACGTCGCGCTCCTCCTCATCTTCCTGCCCCAACTCCTGAAAACATTTTTCGGCCTCGAAACCATCTTCTCCCGCAGCAGCGGCGCGTTCCTGAACACCACCTTTTTCACCGCCACCTTCGCCATCACGATGCTCTGCCTCGACCCGCTCTGGCGCGCCGTCTATGTCCTGCGCTGCTTCTACGGCGAATCCCTCCGCACCGGACGCGACCTCGCCATTCAGCTCCACCGCGTCCGCCGCACCACGCTCATTTTCGCCTTCGCCGCGTGGTCCGCATTCGCGGAAATTTCCGCGCCCCTGCGCGCTGCCGCACCCGTCCCGATCTCCGCCCCTGCCGACGCCTCCGAGTTGAACCGCCGCATCGACGAAGTCCTCGAACGCCGCGAATACACCTGGCGCACCCCCCGCGAAAAAACCGCGAGCGAAAAAGGCTGGCTCGACGAATGGCTCCAGAAAGTAGGCACCATGATCCGCGGCTGGTTCAAAGCCGCCGCCGCCCAGGTGGAACGTTTTTACCGATGGATCGGCGAAAAGTGGTTCCGCGATCCGGCCAATCTCAACGGCGCTTCGCAACCGTGGGGAGCCGGAGCGCGCCTCGCTCTCTGGACTTCGCTCGCCATCAGCCTCGCCATCATCGCCTGGGCGCTCCTCCGCGCCCTGCGCGAAAAGCGCCCGCCCGTCGTCGCCGCCAAAGCCATCGCCGCCATCCCCGATCTCACTTCCGAAAACGTCACCGCCGACGAACTCCCCGAAGACGGCTGGCTCCAGCTCGCCCGCGAGCACGCCGCGCGCGGCGACTTCTCCCTCGCCCTCCGCGCCATGTGGCTCGCCTGCCTCGCCCATCTCGGCCACCGCGAACTCCTCCGCATCGCCCGCCACAAATCCAATCGCGACTACGACCTCGAACTCCGCCGCCGCGCCAAAACGCGCGAAGAACTCCTCGCCGCCTTCCGCGAAAATCTGCACGCCTTCGAGTCCTCGTGGTACGGCCGCCACGAAGTCAGCGCCGAAACCTTCACCCGCTTCTCCGGCAACCTGGAAAAGATCCGCGCATGCTGAAACGCTCCGGCCTCACCGCGCTCCTCGCCCTCCTGCTCGCCGCCGCGCTCGTGTCCGGCGTCGCGCGCCTCTTCTCCCTGCGCCTCGAACACGGCGACGTCTATCCACCCTACTCCACGCTCCGACCCGACCCGCTCGGCACCAAGGCGCTTTACGAAGCTCTCGACGAACTCCCCGGCTACGACGCGCGCCGCAATTTCCAACCGCTCGTCC
>JANLQB010000710.1:0-1764 GCA_031367565.1 Verrucomicrobiota bacterium | reverse complement strand
ATCGAGGGGTTGCGCGCGGAGAAGATCAAGGTGACGGCGAAGAATTTGATGATCTCGGACTGCGCGCATCTGGTGCTGCCGTATCACCGCGCGATCGACGAGCAGCGCGAGGTGAAGAAAGGCAAAAACAAGATCGGCACGACGAAGCGCGGGATCGGTCCGGCGTATGGCGACAAGGCGGCGCGCGTTGGGTTGCGCATGGGCGATTTGCTGAGGCCGCACATTTTCGCGGAGCTGCTGGAGCAGCGGATCAAGGAGAACAACGTGGTGCTGAAAGCCTTCGGTGCGAAGCCGCTGAACTACAAGGCGGTGCTCGCCGATTACACCGAGGCGGCGAAGAAGCTCGCGCCTTTCGTCGGGAATACGGTCGTCTATTTGCATCAGGCGCTGAAGGCTGGGAAGACGATGCTTTTTGAAGGGGCGCAGGGGACTTACCTCGACATCGATCACGGGACGTATCCGTATGTCACGTCGTCGAATACGACTTCCGGCGGAGCCTGCACTGGCTCGGGTGTGCCGCCGCATCGCATCGACCGCGTGCTCGGCGTGATGAAAGCCTACACGACGCGCGTCGGCGAAGGGCCGTTTCCAACGGAGGACGCGGTGATTTCCGACATGCTGCACGGCATGGGCCGCGAGTACGGCGCGACGACTGGACGAGCGCGGCGCTGCGGGTGGTTCGACGCGGTGGCGACGCGCTACGCGGGGATGATCAACGGCATCGACGACATCGCGGTGACGAATCTCGACGGCCTCGACACGCTCGCGACGATCCGCGTTTGCGTGGCCTACAAACACGGCTCGAAGAAAATCGAAGTCCCGCCGAGCGACTCGCGCCAGCTCGCGAATTGCGAACCGATCTACATCGACCTGCCCGGCTGGCAAAAGCCGACGCACGAAGCGCGCACTTGGAAGGAACTGCCGAAGAAGGCGCAGGAGTATTTGAAAAAGATCGCCGAACTCAGCGGGGCAAAACTGCGCATCGCGAGCGTCGGGCCGAATCGCGATCAGACGATCGTGTTGTAAGGAAATGACTGCTCCGCGCCACATCGCCATCATCATGGATGGCAACGGACGCTGGGCGAAAGAGCGCGGGCTGCCCCGCATCAAAGGCCACGAGCAAGGCTCCGAGTCCGTGCGGGCGGTGACCGAAGAATGTGTGGCGCTCGGTGTCGAGTTCCTCACGGTCTATGCGTTCTCCACCGAAAACTGGAAACGTCCGCCCGAGGAAGTGCAGGCGCTGTGGTTTTTGCTGGAGCATTTCATCGCGCAGGAAATCCCGACGCTGATGAAAAACAACGTCCGCCTGCAAACGATCGGTCGCACCCACGGGCTGCCCGAATCCTGCCAGCGCGCCCTCGCCGAGGCCATCGAACGCACGTCGAAAAACACCGCGACTACACTCGTCCTCGCGCTGAACTACAGTGGCCGCACCGAACTCGTCGATGCCACGCGCGCCCTCTGCGCGAAAGCCGCCGCAGGCACGCTCGATCCCGCAACCATCGACGCTGACGCCATCGCCGCGCACCTTTACACCCACGACATGCCCGACCCGGATCTGCTCATCCGCACGTCCGGCGAATTACGTCTCTCGAACTTCCTGCTGTGGCAGCTCAGCTACACGGAAATCGTCGTAACGCAAAAGCTCTGGCCCGACTTCGGCAAACAAGAACTGCGCGAGGCCATCGCCGAGTTCGCCAGACGCGAGCGGCGGTACGGCGGCGTGTGAACTCTTCCGGCTACCTCGCTCCTGCGGCGGCGAGT
>JANLQB010000644.1:0-7742 GCA_031367565.1 Verrucomicrobiota bacterium | reverse complement strand
GCGGCGGACGCGCGTCGCAAGGCAACCGCCGATCTGCGACTGCAACTTTTCAAGAAGCGGCTGGCTCTGGCGGCGGCGTTCCCGAATCAGCCGGAAAAGGCGAAACTTTACTGCCCGCAGAACCTGCTGGAAGGCCCAGCTCCCGAGAAATAGCCCGCGATCAAAAAAGCTAGCGCGGGAGCGGGAGTCTGGCCAAAAGGCTGACAGCCATTTAGGAGAAAGAGGAAGGTTCGATTGGGAGGGTGTTTCCCTGTCGGCTTCGCTGCGAACTACAACAAACCCACGCGAGTCCAGATACTGAGTATCGCTCGGCGTGAACTTTATCCCTGGTAAGTTTTCCCTGCTTGCCACGACCCACAGTTTCCTCCCTCAGCCCGATGGGTTCAGTGCTGAAGCACTGGGCTATTTTCACCGCTAGGCCATGATTTCCGATCGATACTCCTAGCGCAAGGCCGGTCCATACACCGCTCCATTTCGATTAGCGGTTTTTTTACCGTAGCCAGAGTTGATCAAAAAAAACACCCAGCACGAAGACGACTCCGACGAAGGCGTTGCTGGAGAAGAAGGCGCGGTTGATGGCGGCGAGGTCGCGTTTGGCGGCGGTCCAGTGCTCGAAGGCGATGGCGGCGGCGATCATGGCGAGGCTCCAGTAAAAGGCGGGGCCGAGCGCGGCGAACCAGGCGAAGGCCGCGAGGACGGCGAGCATCAGCCAGTGGAGCCATTTCGCGCAGCGAAGGCTGCCGACGATGCCCAGCTTGACCACCAGCGAGTGAAGGCCCTCACTTTTATCGAATTCGTGATCCTGCGTCGCGTAGATCAAATCGAAGCCAGCGACCCAGAGGAGGACGGCGAGCGCGAGGACGAGCGGGGGTAGGGCAAAACTTCCCGTGACGGCGAGCCATGCTCCGACGGGGGAAACGGAGAGCGCGAGGCCGAGGAAAAAGTGGCTGAAGGCAGTGAACCGTTTCGTGAGCGAGTAGAAGAAGATGAGCACGAGGGCGACGGGCGAGAGCCAGAAGCAGAGCGGATTGATCCACCATGTCGTGGCCACAAATCCCGCCGAGCAAATGACGAGCAGTGGGATGGCGGCGGCGCGGGAGATGAGGGTGTGGCGGGCGGCGGTGCGGGGGTTGAGTTGGTCGATTTGCCAGTCGGCGAGGCGGTTGAAAATCATCGCGGCGGTGCGCGCGAGGACCATGCAGAGCAGGATGAGGCCGACCGTTTTCCACGGTGGAAAACCGTGCGCGGCAACGAGCATGGAGCCGAGCGCGAAAGGCAGCGCGAAGACGGTGTGCGAGAAGCGCACGAACGTCAGCACGCGCGCGACGGAACCGGGCCGGCGGCGACCGTTCACTTCGCTTCTGCCGCAGCCTTCGGATCTTCCGCTTCGTCGAACATCCCGGTCACACGGTCATCCACGCGCAGGTCGATCAGCCGCCAGAGATCGCCCGATAGGTAAAAGTAGAAGCGCCAGCGCAGGGGAAACTCCTTGTTCAGCGAGAGGTAAGTGCGCCGCAACAGGTGCGTGCCGACGTTCCGCGTCTCGACCAGTTCGTAGCTCTTCACCGGCCCGAACACGTCGATCGCCTCGCGCGTTTTCGACTTCAGCGTCTTCAATTCCTCCGGCCGCTCCGCGATCCGCGAGCCTTTCATCAATCCTTCATAAGCCGGCTCGACTTCATTCTTTTGCAGCAGACCGAAAAAAATCGAGGCCACCTGCGCGGGCACATCGTTGTCGGCAGTTTTGGGGGTGAGAGCCGACACGGCTGCGATCGGGAGTTGCTTCGGTTTTTCCGTCTTCGCAGGCTTTTCCTGTGCATGGGAAAATGCGGGCGCTGCCAGGAGGGCGAAGAGGAAAAAACGGTGTTTCATGCGAGCAGATTTTCGAGACGAGGGCGCGCTCGGAAGACGAGCGGCAGGCCGTGAGCGAATGTCAGAACTTCGATCGGAAACCGCAATAGTTTTCGCAACGACAGGCGCATTTCATCACCATTCACGCAATATTTTGCGGGAAGCAGTGCGAGCCCGTCCGGTTCGAGATTGATCAGCGCGTCGCCAACGATCAGCCAGCCGCGCGGATCGAAGAGCGCGATCTCGCCCGCAGCCGCTCCCGCGATTTCCACGACTTCGAGCTCATCGAAAATCTTGTCCCCTTCCCTCACTTCCCGATCCACTGCAAAACCGAGCGCCGCTCCCGCCGCCGCAGTCGCGAAAAGTGGAACACCGAATCGCTTCCGCAGCTCCAGGACAGCCCGGTCGTGATTCCCATTCGTCGCGACAAGGCCCGCGATTTCGCCGAGCGCGCACAGTTCCTCCATCGCCTCCGCCGCGAGCGGAATCGGGTCGATGAGGATCAGCCCCGCCCCGACGCGCACGGCGCAGGACGAGCAGTCCACTTTCACCGATGGCTGGAATCGTTGCCAGAACCAGAGCCCGTCACGGACTAGCTGGATTTCATCGGCACAAAGCATCCAAGCCACTTGCCATCCAGCATGAGCCGCGTCAACCCCGCCCCGTGGCTTGCTGCTCCAGCGGCGAGCGGCACCGGTAGCGCGACCTGTGCAGCACGGCGGGGTCGGCTTTAGAATCTCGCTCACTTTTACCGGAGATGTTTTGAGAGCCGGGGGAGGACCGCTCCTTAAAGATCGTGGCCAGTCAGGTTCCGCGATTGATTCGCACCAACTGACCTTTGAGAGATTCCATCGACTGAAGCCGGGCGTGGATTTTGGCGGAGAGGGCGGGAAAATCGGGATTGTCGGTGCAGACTAGAATGCCTTCGTGGTCGGGGCTCTGGCTATGCAGGCGTATGAAATCCTGACGGTTGTGAGTAATCACGGCACGACCGCTCGCGACTGCAAACCGCAAGACCTCATCATCTGGAATAGCGTCATTGGCCTTGCCTGCGTCGCGAGTAGTCAGGACATCGTGACCTAGTTCACGCAAGGCGACGACTACGGGCAGCGGGAAGTTCTCGTTGGCATAGAGCCGCGCGATCATGAGTCATCGCCGTTGGCCACGATCTCGCGGTCCATTTCCTCCCGATGCGTCCGGGCGTAGTTCCAGGCGTTGGCGAGATCTTCGGCGGTGAGGGATGGATAGGCTGCGAGCAGTTCCGCATCCGACTTGCCACCGCGCCGCAGCGTTTCCAGGAGCCAGACCGAGAGGCGAGTGCGGATGATGCGCGCCGAACCGCCGCAGATGTTATCCTGAAAGTCGATGCCCGGATGCGCATTTGAAACTTCCAGCGCCACGAGCGAGAGAATGCGCACCTTATCTCCTTTGGGCAGGAGCAGCACGGCGTCACGAATGCTATCGAAGGTCATGGCCATGCCGTGAGAATATCACAGCTTCGAAATCAGACCGCCATTTTCAGTACGGAATGAAGGCTCACGGCATTGTCACGCCTCCAGCAATTGCCGCAACACAAACGGCAGAATCCCGCCGTGGCGGACGTAATCGACTTCGATCGCGGTATCGATGCGGCTGCGTAGCTTCACGGTGCCGCTCGTGCCGTCGGCGCGATGGATGACCAGCGTCACGTCGCTCATGGGTTTGATGTCGTTGTCCAGTCCGAGCAAGTCGAACGTCTCCGTGCCGTCGAGTCGCAGCGTGCCGGCATCGACGCCTTCGGGGAATTGCAGCGGGAGCACGCCCATGCCGCAGAGATTGCTGCGGTGGATGCGCTCGAAGGACTGCGCGACGACGGCTTTCACACCGAGCAGGCGCGTGCCTTTCGCCGCCCAATCGCGCGAGCTGCCGGTGCCGTATTCCTGTCCGGCAAAGATGATCAGCGGCGTGCCCGCGGCCTGATATTTCATCGACGCATCATAGATCGCCATCGGCTCGCCGGTCGGCTGGAATTTGGTCACGCCGCCTTCGGTGCCAGGTGCCATCAGGTTTTTGATGCGCACATTCGCGAAAGTCCCGCGTGTCATGATGCGATCGTTTCCGCGACGCGAGCCGTAGCTGTTGAAATCCTCCAGCGCGACTCCGTGCTCGGTGAGGTATTGCCCAGCGGGCGTGGATTTCTTGATCGCGCCTGCGGGCGAAATGTGGTCGGTCGTCACCGAATCGCCGAAGATGCCGAGCGGACGCATGCCGTGGAATTCCGCGATCGTCCCGGGCTCCATGCCGAAGTTTGTGAAGAACGGCGGCTCCTGGATGTAAGTGCTCGCGTCGTCCCACGCATACACGTCGCCGACGGTGCCCGGGATTTCGTTCCACTTCGGATTCTGCGTGGCGAAGTCGGTATAAAGGCGGCGGAACACCTCCGGGCTCAACGCGCTTTCCATGGCTTCGCTGATCTCCGCGAGGCTCGGCCAGAGTTCGCGGAGGAAAACGGGCGTGCCATCCGCAGCGATCGCGAGCGGCTCATTTGTGAGGTCGATATCCACGCGACCGGCAAGCGCGAAGGCGACGACGAGCGGCGGCGACATGAGGAAGTTTGCCTTGATGTTTTGATGCACGCGCGCCTCGAAGTTGCGGTTGCCGCTGAGCACGCTGGCGGTGATGAGATCGTTCTTCGCGATGGCTTCCTCCAGCGCCGGGTGAAGCGGGCCGCTGTTGCCGATGCAAGTCGTGCAGCCGTAGCCGACGGTCTGGAAACCGAGCGCGTCGAGGAATGTCTGAAGACCGGTCTTCGTGAGGTATTCGGTCACGACGCGCGAGCCTGGCCCGAGCGAGGTTTTCACCGCCGGATTCACCGTGAGCCCGCGCGCGACCGCCTTTTTCGCGAGCAAACCCGCCGCGAGCATCACGCTCGGATTCGAGGTATTCGTGCAACTCGTGATCGCCGCGATGAGCACCGAACCGTGGCCGACTTGCGTGTCCGCGGTGGGATAGGACGATCCCGTCGCGCTGCCATTCAGATGCACCGGCACCTTGTTCGCGAGGTCGGCGGAGGTTTTCCCGTAGCCACCATCGGTCAGCGATTTCGTGAAGAGCCCGGTGAACGTGCTCTTCAAGTCCGGGAGATTGATGTGATCCTGCGGACGCTTCGGTCCCGCGACGCCGGGAACGACGGTCGAGAGATCGAGATCGAGATCGACCGAGTAGTCGATCTGCCCCTTTTGCGGGATGCCCCACAAGCCCTGCGCCTGATAGTAATGCTCGAACGCGAGCACGTGATCGAAGTCGCGCCCCGTGCCGCGCAGATAGCGCACCGTCTCATCGTCCACGCCGAAGAACCCCATCGTCGCGCCGTATTCGGGAGCCATGTTCGCGATCGTCGCGCGATCCACCACGGGCAGCGATTCCGCGCCGGGTCCGTAAAATTCCACAAACTTCCCGACGACCTTCGCCTTGCGCAGCATCTGCGTGATGTGCAGCACGACATCCGTCGCCGTCACGCCCTCGCTCACGACGCCGGTGAGATGCACGCCGACCACTTCCGGCGTCAGGAAATACACCGGTTGCCCGAGCATTCCCGCTTCCGCCTCGATGCCGCCGACGCCCCAGCCGACGACGCCGAGACCATTGATCATCGTCGTGTGCGAGTCCGTGCCCACGAGCGAGTCCGGGTAAAACACGCCGTCTTTTTCCAACACGCCTTTCGCGAGATATTCGAGATTCACCTGATGCACGATGCCGATCCCCGGAGGCACCACGCCGAACGTCTTGAACGCCTGCTGGCCCCATTTCAACAGCATGTAACGCTCGCGATTCCGCTTAAATTCCAGATCGAGATTGAGCTGCAATGCCTGCGCCGAGCCGAAGAAATCCACCTGCACCGAGTGATCCACCACGAGATCGACCGGCACGAGCGGCTCGATCATTTTCGGATCGCGTCCCAGCCGCGAAACCGTCGAGCGCATCGCCGCGAGATCGACCAGCAAAGGAACGCCCGTGAAGTCCTGCAAAACCACCCGCGCCACGACGAACGGAATTTCCACCGGCTTCGGCGCCTTCGCATTCCAGTTCGCCAGCGTCCGCACATCCTCCTCCGTCACCTTTTTCCCGTCGCAATTCCGCAGCACACTTTCCAGCACGATGCGGATGGAAATCGGCAGCCGGGAAATCGGCCCCACGCCCTGTCGTTCGAGTGCGGGCAGCGAAAAAAGCGTGCCCTGTTTCCCATTGCCGATGTCGAATGTCTGCTTCGTCTTGAATGCGTCGCTCATGTTTTGGTGTGTAAAAGTGCGCGCCGAGCAAAGCGCACGTGCCCCCTTCCCGCAAGCACTCCGATGGCCCGCCGCCCCACTCGGCATCAAAACCGGTTGATCATCATGCGGATCGCCTCATCGCACGCCGCTTCCGCCTCGAAGCCATCGCAATTGCACGCGGCGACGAAGCAGGTGTTTTCGTTCGGGCCGAGCCACATCAACGCATAAAACATTTCGTTCTCCCCGTTGTGCATCAGCGCGACGCCGCCGGCCCAGCGCCGCTTCGTCACCGCCCAACCCATCGCGTATTCCTGACCGTCGGGCGGCGTGTGCAATTTCTCAAAACTCTCCGGCTTCAGCAGCCACGCATCGCCACGCGCGCCGGAGACCTGCCACGCGGCGTAGCGCGCGAAATCGCTGATGCTGCAATGGATCGTCGCCGCTGGACCGATCGCGGGCGGATTGTCCGCCAGCGGGCCGGGCGGCACGGGGTGAAACGGATGCTCGTCGCCGCGATGACCCCACGGTTCGTCCACGGAACCCACCGCCGCCGGCTCACCAAAGCCCGCGGATTTCAGCCCGAGCGGGATGAATAGCCGCTCGCGCATCAAGTCTTCCCACGCTTCGCCCGTCACGCGTTCCATCATCGCGCCCACCATCGCGTAGCCGCAGTCCGAGTATTCCCAATGCGTGCCCGGCGTCCGCTCCGGGTGGTGCGCGAGCAGGCCTTTCACAAAATCCCAGCGCTGCTCGGTCGGCGTGCCTTCGCGCTTTTTCGCCGCCGCCCACAAGTCCGCCGGCGGCTCGTGCGGCGCTCCCCCTCGATGCACGAGAAGCTGCTCCAGTTTCACCGCGCGCCATGCGGGATCCATCGTCTTTTTCAAATCGGGAAAAACTTCACCGAGCGTCATGTCCCAGCGCATCTTCCCGTCCTCGACCAGCATCGCGCACACCGACGCCGTCATCGACTTCGTGCAGGAGCCGATGTGCCATTTGTCCTCGCGCGTCACCGGTTCATCCGCATCCACCCGCCGTGATCCCGTCGCCCCGATCGCCACGATCTCGCCTTCATCCACCGCCGCCCCCGCGAGCGCAGGCAGATGATGCGCCTCACGAATCCGCTCGAGCTGCCGCGCGATGTCTTCCGCCTCCCGCGGAATCGCCCCCGCCCTTCCCGCAACGATCATCAGCACCGCGAAAAACAATCGGGAAAACATTCGTGCGCGGAAGGAAGCGCACGCCGGTCGGTGGCACAAGTGGGACATTCGCCGCCGATCCGCCAATCAGCCTCGTTTCTTGTCGAATGCCGGTCGCGCATCCACCGTCGCACTGCTCCATGCTGCCCATCGCCAAAGCCCGCCCGTTTCCCCCCGCTCCGCGCTCCGCAGCCGCGCTCATTTTCATCGTCGCCGCGTTGCTGCAAGGATGCATGTCGCAGCAGTTTTTCCAAAACGCCGCGCATCGCGCCGCCGCGCACTCGAAGCGGAATCCCGCACCTTCGGAGAAAGCCGCGTTCGCGAATCTGCGCTCGGTCACATTGCTCGCGGCGACTAATGCAAAACCCGCGCCGAAGCAGAAAAGCATTCTCCTTCGCGACCTCTCGGAAGGCCAAGCCGCGTGCGTTTCCGCCGACGGCTACTT
>JANLQB010000590.1:0-5019 GCA_031367565.1 Verrucomicrobiota bacterium | reverse complement strand
GAGATCACCGACGAGCTTTACAACTACACCGCCGACCCCGCCGCGACGATCGAAGTCCTCGCCGAAGCGACCAGCCCGAAGACCGGAAAGACCTTCCCGCAAGTCTGGATCGTGAAACATCCCAAAGCGAAAATCGTCGGTTTCACGCTCGGTCACGATGAACGCGCGCACGATCTACCCGCTTACCAAACACTGCTGAAGAACGCGGTGAGCTGGGCCGCGGGCAAATAGCCGCGCGCATGGGCCCTTTCGAAACGCGAACGGTTTTCGCCGCCGCGCTCGCGCTCGCCGTTTCCGCACAGGCGGAGACGGATTTCAATCGTGATGTCCGCCCGATCCTGAACGCGAACTGCACGAGCTGCCACGGCGGGGTGAAGCAGGCGGGCGGCGTGTCTTTTGTTTATCGCGAGAAGGCGCTCGCCGAGGGGAAGTCGGGCGCGAAGACGATCGTGCCGGGGAAGGCGGAGGAGTCGGAGGTGATCGTGCGCGTGACTTCCACGGACAAGGACGAGCGGATGCCGCCGCCGGATCACGGCGACGGAAAGCCGCTCACGGAAAAGGAGATCGCGACGCTGCGGCAGTGGATCGCCGAGGGCGCGAAATGGGGCGAGCACTGGGCCTTCGTGAAGCCGCTGCTGCAGACGGTGCCGGTGGTGAAGGATGCGGCCTGGGCGCGGTGCGACACGGATCGTTTCATCCTCGCGCAGATCGAGAACGAAGGCATGAAGCCGTCGCGCGAGGCGGACCGCGCGCAATGGCTGCGGCGCGTGACATTCGACCTCACGGGGCTGCCGCCGACGCCGGAGGAACTCACCGCTTTCACCAGCGGAAAGGAGACGCATGAGCAGGTCGCGGATCGGCTGCTTGCGTCGCCGCATTTCGGCGAGCGCTGGGCGGCGCTGTGGATGGATCTCGCGCGTTACGCGGACACGCAAGGCTACGAAAAGGATAGCGGTCGCGAGATCTGGCCGTGGCGCGACTGGCTGGTGCGCGCGCTGAATGCGGACATGCCGTTCGATCAGTTCACGGTGAAGCAACTCGCCGGCGATGTGCTGCCGGAGGCGACGCTCGCCGACCGCGTGGCGACGGGGTTTCACCGCAACACGCAGACGAACACCGAGGGCGGCACGGACGACGAAGAGTTCCGGCTCACGGCGGTCGTCGATCGTGTGAACACGACGTGGACGGTGTGGCAGGGGACGACCTTCGGTTGCGTGCAGTGCCACTCGCATCCGTATGACGCGTTCAAGCACGAGGACTACTACCGCTTTCTCTCGCTGTTCAACAGTACCGAGGACGCGGACATGAGCGACGATTTTCCCCGGCTGCGCGTGCCGGTGGATCCCGCAAAGTTTGCCGAAGCGGAGGGACTCGATCGCGAGATCCGACGGTTGCGGACGGAGATCAATGACGCGGCGAAACCGCTTTTCGCCGCGGAGAAATGGACGCCGCTTCGCCCGGAGGAAATCACCGGCGCGAAGGACGCGAAGTTCATCATCGCGGAAAACGAAGTGCGCGTGGATGGCACCGTGGGCAACGGCACGACCTACGTGATGAAGCTCCCCGCGACCACCGAGTTGAGCGCGCTGCGGCTCGACATTCTGCCGCGCAAGGACGACCCGAAACAGTGGCCGGAACACGGTGCGCTCGTCGGCCACATCTGGCTGGAGATCGAAGACCCCGTGAAGGTCGCGGCGGCGAAAGTGGAGGCGGAGAAAAATGGACTTAGCGAAGAGGAGAAGAAAAAGCGCCCGCCGTTGCCGACGGGGATCGATCGCGTCGAATTCGCTGCCGTCTATGCCGATACGCTGACCGGGCCGTATGACCCGGAGGAGAGCCTGCAGCCTGGTTGGGCGGGTGGCGGCGCGTTTCCGAAACTGTTCGGTCCGCGCTGGCTGCTCTTTGTGCCGAAGGAGTCGGTGAAGGTGCCCGCCGGTGCGGCGCTCCGATTGCACTTGAAGCACGAGGTCTTCGACGCCGAGACGAAAGGCTCGATCCTCTACCACTTCAAACTCGCCACCACGACGAACCCGGCGTGGACGCAACTCGTGAGTTCGCCCGAGCGCGCCGACATGCGCAGTCGCTGGTCGGACGCGCGGAAGCAGCGTGACGCCATTTCCAGCGCGAGCACGCTCGTGATGCAGGAGCGGCCGGACGATGCGCGGCGTGAGACGCGCGTGTTCACCCGCGGCAATTTTCTCGCGAAGGACAAAGTCGTGGAGCCGGGCACACCCACGAATTTTCCACCACTGCCGCCGGGCAAGCCCGACCGCCTCGCGATGGCGCGCTGGCTGGTGAGCCCGGAAAATCCGCTCACCGCGCGCGTGCTGGTGAATCGCGTTTGGGCCGAGTTGTTCGGCATCGGCATCGTGGAAACGCTGGAGGACTTCGGCTCCACCGGGCTGCCGCCGTCGCACCCCGCGCTGCTCGATCATCTCGCGGTGCGTTTCCAGAACGAGCAGCGGTGGAGCGTGAAGGCGCTGCTCCGCGAACTCGTCCTCTCCGCGACCTATCGCCAGGACCATCGCGCCACGCCCGAACTCCTCGCCAAGGACGCGCGCAACCGCCTGCTGGCCCGCGGTCCGCGCACGCGGCTCACCGCCGAGATGGTGCGCGATCAGGCGCTCTCCGCGGCGGGTGTGCTCAGCCAGCGAGTCGGCGGCCCGCCGGTCATGCCACCGCAGCCCGAAGGCGTGTGGCAGGTCGTCTATAACGGCGCGAAATGGGAAACGCCGCAGGGCGACGACCGCTATCGCCGCGCGCTCTACACGTATTGGCGGCGGACCAGCCCGTATCCGAGTTTCATGACCTTCGACGCCTCCAGCCGCGAAGTCTGCACCGCCCGCCGCGTCGTCACCAACACCCCCCTCCAGGCGCTCGTAACCCTCAACGACCCGGTCTATTTCGAAGCCGCCCGCGCGCTCGCGAAGCGCATGGCCGCTGCGGGCGACAACGCCGAAGCTCGCATCGCGTGGGCGCTCCGCACCGTCACGAGCAGCGACCCAAAACCCGACCCAATCGCCCGCCTCGCCAAGCTTTGCGCGGAGGCTCTCGCGAAATACACCGCCGACACCGCGCTCGCGCAAAAGGCCGCCGGCGACCCCGAAGCCGCCGCGCTCACGCTCGTAGCCAGCACGATCCTGAATCTCGACGAAGCCCTGACTAAATAGCCGCCATGAACCTCTCCGACGAAGCCCGCATCGCCCACTTCCGACAAATCACGCGCCGGCATTTTCTGCGCGATTGCACCACCGGGCTCGGAGCGGCGTGGCTCGCCGGGCAGGCTGGCGCGGCATTCGGGGCCGCGCCTTCCGTCGCGCGGGATCTCGCGCGGCCGCTGGTGCCGATGGCTCCGCATTTCGCGGCGAAGGCGAAGCGCGTCATCTTCCTGCACATGGCCGGCGCGCCGAGTCATCTGGAGCTTTTCGACTACAAACCGGAGCTGGCGAAATTCGACGGGCAGACGTGTCCGGAAAAGTATCTCGAGGGGAAACGGTTCGCGTTCATCCAGGGCGTGCCGAAGCTCCTCGGGCCGCGCTTTCCATTTGCGCAGCATGGCAAATCGGGCGCGTGGGTGAGCGACAAGCTGCCGCATTTTACCAAGGTCGTGGACGACGTGTGCTTCGTGAAATCCATGCACACCGATCAGTTCAATCACGCGCCCGCGCAGCTTGCGATGCATACCGGCTACTCCACGCTCGGCTATCCCTCGATGGGCGCGTGGGTCACCTATGGGCTTGGCTCGACGAATGAAAACCTGCCCGGCTTCATCGTGCTGCTCAGTGGCGGCAAGACGCCGGATGCGGGCAAATCCGCGTGGGGCTCGGGCTTCCTGCCCAGCGTTTATCAGGGCGTGCAGTGCCGGAGCAAAGGCGAGCCGGTGCTTTACCTCGGCAATCCCGACGGCGTCTCGCGCGACCTCCGCCGCCTGTCGCTCGACGCGCTCAACGACATCAACCGCCGCACCCACGAGGACGCCGGCGATCCTGAAACGCTCACCCGCATTTCGCAATACGAGACCGCCTTCAACATGCAGGTCAGCGCGAGCGAAGCCTTCGACATCAGCAAGGAACCCGCCGATGTGCGCGCGGCTTACGGCGTGCAGCCCGGCGCGGAGTCATTTGCCAACAACTGCCTGCTCGCGCGCCGCCTCGCCGAGCGCGGCGTGCGGTACATTCAGCTCTTCCATTGGGGCTGGGATTCGCACGGCGCGAATGAAAAGGAGGCGCTCGAAATCGGCTTCAAGGGCCAGTGCGAAGATGTGGACCAGCCGATGACCGCGCTCCTCACCGACCTCAAGCAACGCGGCCTGCTCGACGACACGCTCATCGTCTGGGGCGGCGAATTCGGACGCACGCCGATGCGCGAAAATCGCGGCGGCGTGGAGATGCGCTGGGTCGGGCGCGATCACAATCCGGGCGCGTTCACCGTGTGGCTCGCGGGTGGCGGCGTGAAGCCGGGCACTTACGGCGAAAGCGACGACCTCGGCTACGAAGCGGTCGTGGAAAAAGTGAGCGTCCACGACCTGAAAGCGACGATGCTCCACCTGCTCGGCTTCGACCACAAACGCCTCACCTATCCGAGCCAGGGCCTCGACCAGCGGGTGACGAACGTCACGAAACCCTCGCGGGTCGTGCAGGGAATTGTCGCGTAAACGCCGGCGCACCTTTCCGATCAGCCAGCAATCTCCCAAAAGTATGTCCAAATCTTCGTCGCGGATCATCGCCGCTCTCTCATTGCTTTTCGTGTCGTCCGGATTCGGCGCGGATTATTTCCCGCCGCCGGATAGCGAAGGCGGTTGGAGAACGCTCTCGGATGCGGCGCAGATTCGCGAGCTGGCGGGAATGGATTTGGGGCGGCTGGAAAAGGCGTACGAGCTGACGCAGCGGGCGACGCAGAATGGCGGGCTGCTCGTGGTGCGGCATGGCTACCTTGTCTTTGAAAAGTATTTCGGGCGCGCGAGTCGGGAGGCGAATCCGGACATGGCTTCGACGGGGAAGGCGTACACGAGCATCGTTT